>JBJKQE010000283.1:0-5183 GCA_046705645.1 Ignavibacteriaceae bacterium
TAAGTATTATCATACAAACAACTACAATAGTTGATTTTGAATCACCCATTAAGCTGGAAATTATTGCAATCAAAATTAGCTGTACAACAAGCGGGCTTTTGCATCTGTTATATAAGTCCTGAATAATCCCAATTTCTTTTGTATGTGCTAATTCATTTCTCCCGTATTCTTCAAGTCTTTCCTCGGCTTCGTCACTTGTAATACCGTTTTCCGAGCTTTTTAAATTAAGGAGGGTTTCTTGTTGTGTAAGTTTACAAATGTCTATCAATCTCTTTTCATCAAGAGTTGCGCTGTGAGGAGTTTTTGCTTCCTTGGTAAAAAGTGAAGGCGAAATTTTAGAGAAAATGGATTTTGCCATAATAATCCCTCGTGCTACAAGTTATTAATTATACCAGACTTATATAATGCAGAGTATATTAAAAAGGATTGATAACTAATTTTAATTGAATGAAAGTTGAGGTATAGTTTCATTGTCACCTCCTAAAATATTGTATCCTCGGAGATGAACCAATAAAACCGTTAGGTGGTTATCCCAAGGAGATCTAAATTATTTTTGAACCGTTATTATAAGAGCCAGGCTCGTCAGAGTCTTGCATTTCGTTCCTTCTAACTTGTTTAAAATTCATGTACAAAAGTATAAAATTCCATTTAAAATAGAAATTAATAATTTGTAAATTTTCATGTAAGAAAGGCAGATTATTAAAATGAAATAAGTCCCGAGCTTATAAATGAATAGGGATCGGATTCATCAAGGCGCTCATAAGGATTTAAGGGTAGATTCATTTAGCATACAAAAAGTATATCTGTAACAATTATGGATAATTTCTATTTTTTAAGAATTTATATGTTGTGCCTGATATTGAAAGTCAGGTTTTAATAGATAGATATTTAATATCCAGACATCAACTCTAAAATCCGGGTTATATTGTAAGTTTAAGTGTACGGAAAGGTGATTATTTATTGACATTATAATTTTAATTTCGCATATTAAAACGATTCAATAATATTTGAACTGATAATGAAGCTTTAAGTACGCGGGAAAGTTCGCGAGTAATGAAGTTAAGTTTATTACGCGGATTAATATTAGAATTTCAGGTATTCACTTTGAGGGAATTCGTAATGAAAAATAAATTGATATTTTTCTTGCTTCTTTTTCTGCCATTGATCGACTTAAAAGCTCAAAGCGATACCTTGCTGAAACTATGGTATACACATCCCGCAAAACAATGGGTAGAAGCGTTACCAGTAGGCAACGGCAGACTGGGTGCAATGATATTCGGCGATCCTTCCGATGAACAAATCCAACTTAATGAAAGTACTGTTTGGGCGGGAAGTCCTTACAACAATGCCAATCCCGAAGCGTTAAAAGCGTTGCCGATAATCAGGAAATTAATTTTCGAAGGCGATTATGAAAAAGCCCAGGACATGGCGAATAAAGATATTATTTCGCAGACGGCTCAAGGTATGCCGTATCAACTTGTTGGTAGTTTATATTTAAATTTTCCTGGAAGTGAAAACTATACGGACTATTATCGTGATTTGAATTTAAATGATGCTACCGCAACGGTAAAATATAACATAGACGGTGTTGAGTTCAAAAGAGTAGTGTTTGCTTCATTTCCTGATCAAGTAATTATAATAAGACTAACTGCCGATAGACCGGGGAAAATAAATTTTACAGCATCAATGAATAGTCCGGAAAAAACTGTTGTATCTACCCAAGGGAAAAATCAACTGCAGTTGGACGGTCGAACGACAGATCACGAAGGGATTGAGGGAAAAGTTAAATTTTCTTCGCTTGTTAGGATTCTTAACAGCGGCGGCGATATAACTTCAAATGATACTTCATTATCCGTTGTCAACGCCGATACGGCTACAATTTATATCTCTATTGCTACTAACTTTATGAATTATCGTGAACTCGGTGCCGACGAGCTTAAACGTGCGGAAAATTATTTATCCGGTGCATTCAAGAAGAATTATGCCGAAGCATTAAAAGATCAGATTGCATATTATCAAAAATATTTCAATCGCGTTAATCTTGATCTTGGTGTAACCGATTCTGTTAAAAATCCTACCGACGTTAGAATAAATGAATTTGCGAAAGGAAAAGATCCGCAGCTTGTCTCTTTATATTTCCAGTTTGGAAGGTATTTATTAATATCTAGTTCCGAACCGGGAGGACAGCCTGCAAATCTTCAGGGAATCTGGAACAGTCATCTCGACCCACCATGGGATAGTAAATACACAATTAATATTAATACTGAAATGAATTACTGGCCCTCCGAAGAAACAAATCTTTCGGAAATGAGTGATCCGCTGGTTAAAATGCTTAAAGAACTATCCGTTGCCGGTAGAAAAACCGCCGAAGAAATGTACGGTGCCGGCGGATGGGTGGCGCACCATAATACCGATCTGTGGAGAATAACCGGTGCGATTGACGGTGCTTACTGGGGAATGTGGCCCTGCGGCGGTGCATGGCTTAGTCAGCAGCTGTGGTATATATATGTTTATAATGGAAATAAGAAATTATTAAGTTCCGTTTTCCCGGTTTTAAAAGGAGCGTCCGAATTCTTTAATGACTTTTTAATAGAGGAGCCTGAACATCATTGGCTTGTTGTCAGTCCTTCCGTTTCGCCCGAAAATTCTCCAGCAATTCATCCCAAATATTCAATTACTGCCGGCGCAACTCTTGATAATCAACTCGTATTTGATTTATTCTCGGAAACAATTAGAGCTGCAAATATTTTAAATATTGATAAAAATTTTGCAGATACTTTAGAATCCAAATTAAAAAGACTTCCTCCTATGCAGATAGGGCATTGGGGGCAGCTTCAGGAATGGCTTCACGATTGGGATAGTCCGAATGATCATAATAGGCATGTATCTCATTTATACGGATTGTATCCGAGCAACCAAATTTCTCCTTTCCGAACTCCAAAACTTTTTGAAGCAGCTAAGACTTCTTTGTTAGCCAGAGGAGATGAATCAACCGGCTGGTCTATGGGATGGAAAGTAAATCTTTGGGCTAGACTGCTCGATGGAAATCATGCGTATAAATTAATTAAAGATCAACTAAGACTTGTTGGAAATTTGGATCATCATATTCATTTTGGCGAAGGAGGAGGCACTTATCCGGATATGTTCGATGCCCATCCGCCTTTCCAGATTGACGGTAACTTCGGATGTACAGCCGGTATTGCAGAAATGCTTCTGCAAAGTCAGGATGGATTTATTTTTATACTTCCGGCATTACCCGATACTTGGCCGAACGGAAATGTAAGAGGACTCAAAGCAAGAGGCGGATTTATCATTAATATCGAATGGAAGAATGGTAAAGCATCAAAGATAAATATTAAGTCTTTGCTCGGCGGTAACTGCAGGGTAAGATCTTACAATAAACTTACAGCTGACAGCAACTTTAAACTTGAAAAAGCAAAAGGACAAAATCCAAATCCGTTTTTTATTGTTCCAAATATTAAAATGCCTCTAATATCCTCAGAAGCAAAAATAAAACCTGTCGAGTTGAAGAAAAGTTATCTTTATGATTTTCAAACACAAGCAGGTAAATCATATATATTAAAAGAACATGAGTAAACAAACTCACAAATAAAACCCTTTATAATTTCTATTAACGAGGAAGGAGATACAAATGGTAATTTCTAAGTACTTCTTAGCAATTATAATGATTGTTCTATTGCTATTTCAACCGATTTCTTTTTTAAATGCTCAACCAATATCTAACCGCACGGATATAAGTATAAAAGAGCTTGGCAGCGTACCGCTAGACTGCGTTAGAATAAAAAGAGACCCTGTTTCTGGTAATATGTATATTCTTGAAAACAACGGCAATATAAGAAGAGTGGATTTCGGATCGAACAATAACGTTACATTTCCGCTGGTTTATCAGACATCCGACCACGGATTAAGCGCCCCACTTGGTATGGCTTTCGGAAAAGACGGTACTCTGTATCTGGCCGGTAACGAAGTCAGCGATACTAATGGTTCTTATGCGACCTGTGATGTGGTAAAAGGAGTGCCTGACAGTTTAGGCAGTGAAAAACGTACATGGAGTTTCATAGCAAAATCAGTTGAATATACATTTGGGCATGTCTATAATCATAGAACAAATGCGGTCATTGTTGATACAAGCGGAAAATATATTTATGTAAATAACGGAGCCTGTACCGATCACGGCGAAATGCGTGAAGGACATAGAGAGGTCGGCTTAACTTCTGTTATTTTAAAATTGCCGGTAGACGGACATGATATACTTTTACAAAACGACAGGGCATGGCTTAAATCTCAAGGCTATGTATTTGCGGAAGGCGTAAGGAATACTTTTGATTTTGCATATAACGCAAACGATGATTTGATAGGAGTCGAGAATTCAGGCGACCGAGATGATCCCGATGAATTGAATTGGTTACAGGAAGGTCTTCACTACGGATTTCCATGGAACATAGGAGGTGATGTTACTCCTCAACAATTTCCCGGTTATAATCCTTATAATGACCCACTGTTAAGTCCTAATGCTTTCGGCGGCGGGCCGGGAATGTTATATCAAACTTTTTACGATGATTCGACATATCCTGCTCCTCCACAGGGAGTTACTTTTACAATGCCGATACGCAGCTTCGGTCCGGATGCAGATAAATTCCGAGATACTACTACCGGCCAAATAGAGGATGCAAGTGATCTTGGATTATCTATAACTACTTTTTCTCCTCACAGTTCGCCTGACGGAATTGTATTCGACAAGGATTCGATACTTGCCGGCGATTTAAAAGGCGGAGGATTTGTCGTTAGATTTAATGCCGGTGGTCTTCTCGCTGCTTTAGGAGATTCGGGAGACGATCTTCTGAATATTTCTTTAAATAAAACAAACGGGGTGTATACCTCTCATGTATATCAATTGGTAAAGAACTTTAATTCACCGCTCGGAATTGAACTAGTGGGAAACAAGCTTTATGTTTTGGAAACGGGTTTTTTCAATATCAACAAATCTCCGAAGTTATATGAAGTAATATTACCGGAAGATACTGTTACGGCTGTTAAGAATGAAAATAATATTGTAAATAAATTTCAGTTGAATCAAAACTATCCTAATCCGTTTAATCCCACTACTACAATTAGTTTTATACTACCGCATACGGAAGCCGTTACATTAATTGTAACCAACA
>JBJKQE010000284.1:0-4834 GCA_046705645.1 Ignavibacteriaceae bacterium
TAAATATTTATCTAAAATAATTGAAAGGCTAAACACCCTTTGTATCCCCTTTAATCATTTGCCAAACTGTTGTTAATATTATTTGAATATCCAGCCAGATAGACCAGTTTTCAATATACCATAAATCATATTCAATTCTTTTATGCATCAAAATCTCTTCTTTGGTTTCTCCTCTAAAACCATTTATTTGCGCCCAGCCGGTAATTCCGGGCTTTACAAAATGTCTTAACATATATTGTTCTATCTTATTTTTGTATTCAAGGTTTAACGGTGTTGGGTGAGGCCGCGGACCTACAATGCTCATTTCCCCTTTTAATACGTTAATGAATTGGGGCATTTCATCGATGCTGCTTTTTCTTAAGAACTTACCAACGTTAGTAACTCTAGGATCATTTATAGTTGCCTGCCGGAAATTACCATTTTCATCTACATCTTTACTTTCCGAATACATTGAACGGAATTTTAAAGCAACAAAATTTTTGTTTTCTTTACCCCATCTTTCCTGTTTAAAAAAAATAGGCCCTTGTGAAGTTAGTTTTATAATAATTCCTATTAGCGGAACAAGCCATGAAAGAATAAAGATTATAGCCAAAAGCGAAAACACAATATCGAAACTACGCTTGATAAATTTCCAGTGCGGTTCCGCCAAAGGTTCGCTTCTTATTGAAAAAATCGGAACGTTTCCAATTATACTTACCTGGAATTTTGTAGATAAAAACTTAAAATAATCGGGAGCGATATGAGTCCTTACGGAATTAATATTGCATATCCTGATAATTTCTTTTATCCTGTCTGTTAAATTAAAATCTACGGCAATTATTACTTCTTCAACTTTATTATTGTTTAAAATTGAATCAAGTTCCTGTATACTTCCCAACTGTTCGGGATGGTTATTATTCGGTTCAACATTTACAAATCCTACAAAATTATAACCAAGCTCATGATGTTCCTGAATTATCTTGTGAAGATTGTAAGCTGGCTCCGTATTTCCTATAATAATTAAATTTCTGGCATTCTTAACTTTACCCTTAACTTTTCTTAAAATTTGTTTTAGTAACTGCGTGCGCAGACTTATCAGTAATACTAATAAAACGGTGTAAATTAGAGTAAAATTCCGGTTGAATAAATTTTCTTTAGTTATAAATACAAATACTATGCTTGTTAATGTCTGTACGGAAACGTTCTTAATAATATTTACAAATTGATGGGGGAAATCTCTTATCTCAAAGTCTTCATAAAAATTTATAATGTTGGAAACTATATACCAGATAAAATTCATTACCAGCATTAGCAGGAACATGTATTTTCGTTCAAGCAGTATGGTAAAGGAAATAGCCAGTGTTGCAGCTATAATAAAAGAAAAGTTTAGAAGAATAAGGTCCAGAAAGAGTCTTAAGTAATAATTGGATTTTCTATTTAAAAGCATTTTGAAGCGAACTTCCGGTTATTTTAAAGATTACGTTTATTTAATTTGTCTTCAACAAAATTCTTAATTTTTTCTTCAAAGATTTGTTTACTGTATTTTTGAGCTTCAAGGTTTAAATCATGCGGATTGAATTTGTATTTACCGGACTCAAATTCCTTTAACGCATTAATAACTGATTCTTTATTCTGTTGATTGAAAAACAATCCGGTTTTACCGGTAGCTATGGTTTCAACTGCACCGCCTTTATTGTAAGCAATAACAGGAGTTCCGCATGAAAGAGCTTCAATCATACTTATTCCGAAATCTTCCTCCGCTGCGAATATAAAAGCCTTTGCATTTTGTAAAAATCGTTTTAGATTTTCCGGTGATTGATAATTTAATATATCTATATTTTTGCCAGCGCGATTTCTTAATTTTTTCCAATCAGGCCCGTCACCGATTACAATAAGTTTTTTATCAGGCATCTCATTAAATGCATCAATTAGAATGTCGATTTTTTTATAAGGCACAAAACGGGAAACAGTAACAAAATAATCACTTTTTTGAAAACCGCAGGTAAAAAATGATGTATCGACCGGAGGATATATAATTTCCGAATCTCTTCCGTATATTTTCTTAATTCTTTTAGAAATATTATTGGAATTTGCAATAAAATAATCCACTCGGTTCGAAGTATTAACATCCCAAATACGTAAGTAATGCAGAGTTAATTTTGCAAACAGTCCCTTAATCCCTTTCGTCAATCCGGCTTCTTTCAGATATTGAAAAGAAAGGTCCCAGGCATATCTCATCGGTGTGTGGCAGTAGCAAATATGAACCTGGCTGGAGTTTGTTATTACTCCTTTTGCGACAGCGGAGGAGCTTGAAATTATTAAGTCATATTCGGATAAATCGAATTGTTCTATTGCATATGGAAACAGCGGTAAAAATTTTCTATAGTTATTTCTTATCCATCTGTTTTTTTGCAAAAAGGATGTTTTAATCTTTCTCCGGTTAAATATTTCAAATCTATTATCATTCTCATAAAGGTTAACCAGCGTAAAAATATCCGCATCTTTCCAAATATTTAAAAACGATTCTACACATTTTTCGCCGCCGGTATAACTGGCAAACCAATCATGGATAATTGCAATTTTCAAATTATAATACTCTTATTGAATATCAAAAATAAAAATAATCTAAGCTTATATAAATACTGTCAAATCGAGTCCAAAACTTTTTTCAAATTTGAGGCAAAGTTTTTACCGGTAAAACGTTTAATATTTTCCGTACCTTTTTTTATAAGTGAATCTTTTAAATTATGATCGGAAATATATAATTCCAATTTTTCTTTGATGTCGCCGATGCTGTACGGATCGAAGTATAATGCCGCATTGCCGCATGCTTCCGGTATTGATGCTGCGCTTGATGCAAGCACAGGGCAACTGCAGATCATTGCTTCAAGAGGCGGCAAACCGAACCCTTCATAAAACGAAGGAAATATCAACGCAAAGGCAATCCTGTACAAAGCATTAAGATCTTGTCTGGAAATGTAGCCTGTAAATATGACATTCTTCCGTAATTTCCCGGATTCCTCTATTAATGTTAGAACATTTTTATCCGTAGTAATTAGTTTTTTATATTCTCCAACGACAACCATTTTATATGTTTCGTTCTTCTCAATTATCTCATGAAATGATAAAAGAAAATTATAGAGATTTTTATGAGGTTTAATATTACTTACAAATAAAAAGAATTTGTCCGGTAAGTTATACTTTTTTATAATCGATGTATAGTCCCCTTTATAATTATCGAAAAAATCTTCCGGATTCATCCCGCAGTATACAACATCAATTTTAGATTCATCGGCATTTGTATATTTTAAAATCTCGCTTTTAGAAAACATCGATACGGTTATAATGCGATGGGATTTTCTTACTGCAGAATTTATCATAAACTTTGCGTATAGTTTTTGCAATCCCGTTAATTTATCATAAAAAGCGAAATGATATACGTCATGTAAAATAACTACTCTTTTTTTCGCCCTGATCGGAAGAACGGGAATATTATAATGCGGTGATATAAATATATCGCACTCAGGAATTTTAATCGGGAGATAAAATTGCTCCGATAAAGAATAAATCGGGCTGTTAAAATTTATTATGTTCAAATTCTTAGCCCAGGGAAATGCTTTTATTTCTTTCGGGTTTCCAAGCAGTACAAGTTCATAATCATTAATTAAATTAGGCAGCATGTTTTGAATATAAGTTCCTATTCCCGAACTTTTAATCATCCTTGCATCTACTACAATTTTTCTCATACTTATTTAATGCATCCCCTTAATTTTTACTATTTTATTCATTTATATTAAAAAGATGTTTAGTTTTATTTGTTAATTATTCTAAATTTAGTCTTTAGATTATGGAAAAAATCGTAAGTCATGCAAACGGAATGTTGATTTCTGTAATTACCCCTACTTTTAATTCCGAACGAACAATTGAGAAAAATATACTCTCGATTATAGGGCAATCTTATAATCATTTTGAACATATTATTATTGATAATAACAGTAAAGATAATACCATTAATATCATTAATAAAGTTTATGAAGAAAACCATATTAAAGATAAATTAATAACTATCAGTGAAAAAGATTACGGTATAGCGGATGCTTTTAACAAAGGGATAAAAAAAGCCGGAGGGAAAATAATTGCAATACTTAACAGCGACGATGTGTATTACAATGACAATGTTTTTGCAAAAACCGTATCGGCATTCGAAAACGAATCAATATTAATTGTATACGGCAATGTGTTTTTTAACGATCGGCTGTACGGTTCGAACATACGTTTCCCCGTACCTGATAAGGCAACGGGCGGATTACAGTTTATACACCCTTCCATGTTTTTCAGGAAAGAAGTTTATGAAAACTTAGGTTTATATAATAATGATTATAGGCTTTCGATGGATTATGAATACTATTGCCGTCTTGCGAAAAATTTTAAAGACCTTAAGAGTAGAATATTTTATATAAAAGACGAACCTTTGGTTAAAATGAATGCCGGGGGTGCATCCTGGAACAATGAATTAAAAAGTATTGAAGAAATAAAGAAAGCTTTGATTGAACACGGTTTCTGGAACCGGGCGGCTAAAAATTTTTATGCGGCTAGAAAAACCAGAACAATGCTGAAGAAAAATCTTACGAAATTACACATCAACTTTTTAGTAAAAATTTGGCGAAGAATTAAATATGGAAATTAGTTCGATTAAAAATCTTTTTCGCTTCGAAGGCAGTTCCAGATCGCTTAAAGCTAAAAAGAATATTATAATCTTATTTTTTCTTAACGGTATAAATTTTATCGCCACCTTTCTTTTAGTGCCTATAACTATTAAGTACCTTGGTCCGATTGAATACGGAATTTGGCTGAC
>JBJKQE010000285.1:0-7581 GCA_046705645.1 Ignavibacteriaceae bacterium
TGGGCTAAACAGACATTAAATGATCACCGTAAAGATAAAAGAGAATTCGTTTATAGTTTGGAAGAATTCGAAAAAGCAGAAACACATGAAGATCTTTGGAATGCAGCTCAGATTGAATTATTAAATATAGGTAAAATGCATGGCTATATGAGAATGTACTGGGCAAAAAAAATTCTTGAATGGTCGAAAACACCTGAAGAAGCATTAAGAATTGCAATTTATTTAAATGATAAATATGAACTTGACGGCCGTGATCCCAATGGTTATACCGGCTGTGCATGGTCAATTGGAGGAATTCATGATAGATCCTGGGTGGAAAGAAAAATATTTGGGAAAATAAGATATATGAATCGTAACGGCTGTAAAAGAAAATTCAATATTGATCTTTACATAAATAATAATAAAAGGGTTATTTAATTATTTGTGCCACATCTAAAAATTGAATTGTTGAAATTGTTGTAATTTTAATAATGAAAAATTAAACTCATTGACATAGAAATGAAAAATAGATTAATGTTGCCCGAATGGGATATACTTTTTGAAATAAAATCTTTGCATAAGCAAGGAGCCTTAGGAAGGCTGTTGACAGTAATTGGTGAAGAAGGCGCAATAGTAGGTGAAATAAAAACAGAGTTTGTAGGTAAAACACATTCGTTAAGAAAAATTACTGTCTCGGTTTACGATGAAGAAAATTTAAAAAATTTAGTTAAAGCAATTAATGAAAGAACGGAAGCGCAAATCTTATCTTATAAAGATCTCGTTTACGAAAGACACAAAGGCGGTAAAATACACAGCGGCAGGAAAACAGATGTAAAATCAATCTGGGATTTACGTTACATATATACACCGGGAGTTGCAAGAATTTCTCAAGAGATTATTGTTGATCCTAGTAAAGCAAGGGAATATACAAGTATTTCTAACAGTGTTGGAATTTTTACAAACGGAACGCGAGTGCTTGGACTCGGAGATATCGGTCCGTTAGCTGGCATGCCTGTAATGGAAGGCAAAGCAGTAATTTACGACCAGTTTGTAGGAATAAGCGCTGTTCCTATTTTAATTGATACTAAAGACCCGGTTGAATTTGTTAATATTGTAGAAA
This sequence comes from Ignavibacteriaceae bacterium, assembly GCA_046705645.1. Classification (GTDB taxonomy): domain Bacteria; phylum Bacteroidota; class Ignavibacteria; order Ignavibacteriales; family Ignavibacteriaceae; genus FEN-1297. Next base: position 1,100 of record JBJKQE010000285.1, read on the forward strand.
AGGTATCAAAAACATTCGGCGGAATTCATTTAGAAGATATTAGAATTCATGACTGCTTTTATATTGAAGAAGAATTAATAAAACGTTTGGATAAACCTGTAATGCATGATGATCAGCATGGAACTGCAACAGTGGTTCTAGCAGCAATTATAAGTGCACTTAAACAGGCCGGGCATTTACTCGATAAAAAAATCATTGTTGCGCAAATAGGACTTGGTGCTGCCGGATTCGGAATTGCAAAGTTATTAGTAGATTACGGATTGAAAGTTATCGGAAGCGATTTAAGTGAAGATTCCAGGAAAAGATTGGAAAATTACGGCGGAAAAACTACATCATTGGAAGATGCAATAAAACATGCGGATGTAGTAATTTCAACTACTGGGAAAGTCGGTTTGATAAAACCGGAAATGATAAAAAAAGGACAGGTAATTTTAGCATTATCTAATCCGATTGCTGAAATCTTTCCCGAAGAAGCATTAAATGCAGGAGCAGCATTTGCTTCGGACGGAAAAAGTATAAATAATGCTCTAGCGTATCCGGGGCTGTTTAAGGCTGCCCTGGAAAAGAATGCAAATCAAATAACGGCGGAAATGAAAATAGCTGCCGCAGAAGTTATTTCATCTTTAGCAGATGATAACGAACTTGTACCGAGTCCGTTTCATCCTGAAGTTCATAAAAAGGTAATTGAAGCGGTTAAAAAAGTCTGTTAACTAAATTGTTATTTAATAAAGACATAAGAAATCACCATTTTAATATTCAATTTCAATTATTAAATTTACACGCTTAAAAAATTTTTATAACAAATAGATGGTACTTTCAGCGGATGAAAGATTATCGTGTATTATTATTCTACAAATATGTTAATGTAGAAAACCCCGAAGAATTTATGAATAAACACCTTGCCTGGTGCATGGATAATGATATTAAAGGCAGAGTGTTTATAGCTAATGAAGGCATTAACGGGACAGTTTCCGGGAAACTGCATAACATAGAAAAATATAAAGCCCACCTTAAAAGTTTTCCGATGTTTAAGGATATAATATTCAAAGAAGATGAAGCGGATGAACATACTTTCTTTAAAATGCACGTACGTGTTAAAAATGAAATAGTAAACTCTTCATTAGCAGAAACATCTTTGAAACATGGCGGAAAAAGATTAAAGCCTGAACAGCTGTTAGAATTTTACAATAGCGAAAAAGATTTTATTATTATAGATGCAAGAAACTGGTATGAAAGCAAGATAGGCAAATTTAAGAATGCAATCACTCCTCCAATGAAAAACTTTCGCGAATGGCCGGATGCGGTTGAAGAATTAAAAAACTATAAAGACAAAACAATAATAACATATTGCACCGGAGGAATAAGATGCGAAAAGGCTTCTGCGTATTTAGTTGAGCAGGGGTTCAAAGATGTTTACCAGCTAGACGGAGGGATAGTTACTTATGCAAAAAAATTTCCGGATACTTATTGGGAAGGCGGGGTTTTTGTATTTGATGAACGCAGAGTGGTTGAACCAAACAATGATAATAAATTAAAATATGTTGCTGAGTGTTATTACTGCGGGGAACCGACATCATATTATATTAATTGTCATAACCAGGATTGCGACAAGATAATAGTTACCTGCCATAAATGTAAAGTTGAAAATGATTACTGCTGTTCAGATGAATGCAGAAATTCTGCAAATAAAAGAAGCAGATACTTCGGGTGAATTCAGAATAAAAGTCGACAAATCTTAATTTTTATATTTTGCATTCTTATAGATTCTCATTGCGTGGGAATGACATATCTCTAAAGCAAAAGGATTTATCAAATGTACTAATATCTTGTACCGAATAGATTTGTTCTTATATTAAGAACATGAAATTATCGGAATTTCTAAAAAAGTGGGCTGTTTCAATTATACTGCTGCCCGTCTGTATTTATTTAATTCTTAACAGGGGGCATTACGGATTAATAGATAATGCTGATCTCGTTATTCACGAAGCCGGGCATGCATTCTTTTCTTTTTTCGGTAGGTTTATTTATACTGCCGGCGGAACGCTGATGCAGATTATTCTTCCTTCCATAATTGCTTGGTATTTCTTTCGAAATTCATACAAAACCGGAGTACAGTTTTCTCTTTTATGGCTTGGTCAAAATCTAATTAATATTAGTGTTTACGCTGCAGATGCAAGAGCGAGAAAACTTCCATTACTCGGCGGTAATCATGTGTATCACGACTGGCATTATATGCTTGGACAGTTAAATCTTTTAAATTATGATACGGAGGTCGGTTACTTATTTGTTGGTCTTGCAGTTTTGATTTTTATTGCATCACTCTTAATGCCTATAATAATTCGCGAATAAATCTTATTTTAGCCTCTAAAATTTATTTTATCATTTTAATTAGAAGGAATCTTCAGAAAAAAAGTTTATGTATAGATCAGTTTTTGTTTTTGCAATTGTGATATTTTTGTGTGTAAAAATTTTTCCTCAGGATGGGGTAGTTAATTCTTTTTATCCTAACGATACTTTGAAATCCAGAATTAATTATGTGAATAAGGTAAGAGAAGGTGATGCAAAATTTTATTATCCTAACGGAAAAGTAAAAGAAGAATTGACATATGAAAACGGTAAAATCAACGGACTAGTTAAAATATATTATGAGACCGGGAAGTTAAAGGAAACAATTAATGTTGAAGAAGGAAAACGGGAAGGCCCAACTTCTTTATTTGATTCTACAGGACAGTATATTAAGGATATTAATTATGAAAACGGCAAGCTGATGCCTGAAATAGCTCCTGCTGAAGAAACACCTTCCAAGCCTTTGGCTGTTTCCAATCCTGCTGATACAAAAAATAAAAATGTAACTAATAATAAAATCAAAGAACTTAAAAGTAAGAACGGAGAAAAGTCCGGGCCGCCTTCAATGTCTGAAGAAAAGATGAATGATGATCCTGCTTATTATTTGACGGCCGAAGTTATGCCGGAACCGGTCGGAGGGATGAAAGCGATTTTGGACAATTTGGTTTATCCGTACCAGGCAAAGAAGGATAAAATACAGGGGATAGTTAAAATAAAAGCTTTTATTGACGAGTATGGAAATGTTACTCATGTTGAAGTTGTTCAAGGAATCGGGCATGGCTGTGATGAAGCAGCAAAAATTGCAGTTGATTATGCTAAGTTTAAACCGGGTTTAATAAAAGGCAAACCGGTCAAAGTTCAAATGATAATACCCATTTATTTTAAACTTGACGATAAATGAGAATCTAAAATTTTTTATTTATATACCAGTTGAAATCTGAAAGCATTAAGAATTCTTTCCAGCTCTATATTCTTGCTTTTCAATTTTATTTGGTAATTACTGAATTCTCTTCGGAGCGGGTAATTCTTTCTTAATTGATCAAAGTATTTCTGTCTTAGTTCCGCTGGCTGATTCTTAATTAACCTTGTCAATTTGTCGTCTCTTCTTATATTATAAATAGAAGTAAAAATCTCATGAAGAAATTCTTCGCTGTAAGTTTTCATTACCGCATCAATATGCGCGTTTTCTAGTTCAGGTAGTTTTGGATTCCACAGTTGTTTTTTATTAAACACTTTGCAGAACTCGTCATATATCATTACGGTTCCGTTCAATTTTCCTTCCAGCGAATAGCCTGCAATATGTGGCGTACCGATTTTTACAAGTTCCAGTAAATGTAAATCTATTAAGGGCTCATTTTCCCAAACGTCTAAAACGACATTCAGCTTCCTGGTTTGAAGCAATTCCGCTAAAGCTGAATTATCAACAACCTGTCCCCTGGAAGCATTTATAAATATTGCGTTGTCCCTTATTTTATTTATGTTGTCTTTATTAAAAAGATGATTTGTTTTATCAATTCCAGACTTATTTAGCGGAACGTGAAGAGTAATTATATCTGCATCATAAATTTTATTAAGAGGGACGTACTCATCGCTCCCCGTTAATCTTTGAAGAGGAGGATCATTTTTTAATACATTCATCCCTACTACTTTAGCTAAGCGGGCAATTCGGCTGCCGATATTGCCGTCCCCAATAATTCCAATTGTTTTTCCTTTTATTGTAATATTGTTTTTAATGGCTAATAAAAGTATTGCAGTAAAGATATATTCCGCAACGGCATCGGCATTGCAGCCCTTGGCATCGGCAAAATGAATTTTTTTATTTCTCAAGTAATTTAAATCAACATGATCGGTACCGATTGTTGCCGTCCCCACAAAATTAACATGTGTACCCTTCAGAAGTTCTTCATTTACTCTTGTAATCGACCGGACAATTAAAGCATCTGCGTTTTTTAAAAGATCGTTTGTTATTTTTCTTCCGTGTAAGAGCTTTATATTTCCAAAAGCCGAAAAAGCTTCTCTTGCATAGGCAATATTTTCATCTATAACTATATTCATAATTTTTAAATAACCGGATATCCGACAATCATAATTTCTTTCGGCTGAAATATAAAATTAAAATCCGAATTAGATGCGATATATATCAACTATTCTGTTAATACAGCGGGGAAAATTTTTAATTTGTCAAAATGATTTAAATCAGACCATTATTATTTACAAAGCCGATTATATTTACTTTAGTTTTCGGTAATTATAAATTATGAGCTGCAATTTGAATATTCATATAAGGAAGAGATAAATTTAGCTTAATAATTAAAATAATTTTACATATATACACTCAAATTACATCTCTTTTTAGGAGGAACTCAGCCTTTCAGATTATTTTATGTTTGATAAAGATTTAATTACAGAATTTAACGGAAAGCTTCTGCTTTTTAGCATTAATTAAAAAGTCAAACGGGTTTAAGTTTTGTTTGGCTTGAGTTTGGATTATGACTTACACGATCAAATAATAATTTATTCTGTGACTTACGAGGCGAAGCTGTATTTAAATTGCCATTATGCTTCTAATGGTTTACGTACTCGGACATTTTAAGCAAACAAAAAATTGTTTCTGCAGTACCATGCCTAATAAATTTGAGGAAGTTAATTTTAAAAATTTTCAATTATATGGTTAAAGGCTTAATTTTAAATCTTAAATACAATTAAATAATATATAGTTAAGAAATGTTATATGAAAATTATTTCCGTAGTAGGCGCCAGACCAAACTTTATGAAAGTTGCACCGATTCATAAAGCTTTTGAGAAATTAAATAAAAAAGGCGAAGAAAAAATTGAACATTTGATCTGTCATACAGGCCAGCATTATGACGAAAATATGTCAAAAATTTTCTTTGAAGAACTTGAACTTCCAAAGCCGGATTTTTACCTGGGTGTTGGTTCCGGATCACATGCCGAACAAACTGCGAAAATAATGATTGAATTTGAAAAAGTGCTGCTAAAGGAAAAACCGGATTTAATTATTGTTGTCGGAGATGTTAATTCTACGGCCGCCTGCAGTGTAGTTGCAGTTAAAATGGGGATTAAAATAGCACATGTAGAAGCCGGACTTCGCAGTTATGACCGCACAATGCCGGAAGAAATAAACAGACTGTTAACGGACCAAATAGCCGATTACTTATTTATAACGGAAAAAAGCGGTATAGAAAACCTTAAAAAGGAAGGCATTGCCGGGAATAAAATTTACTTTGTCGGTAATGTAATGATTGACAGTTTGATATATTATCTCCCGAAGGCCGGGAAATCAAAAATTACCTCGGAATTAAAAATCGATTCAACTAATTTTGTTTTGGTTACTCTTCATCGCCCATCTAATGTAGACTCGCCCGATTTTCTTAAAGAAATGGTATCCTTCCTAAATGCGGTAGCTGAAAAAAGGCCTGTTGTTTTTCCAATTCATCCGAGAACAAATAAAAATCTAAAAAAATACAATATGGAAAAGTTTCTTTCTAAGGATGTTCATTTAACCGATCCAATCGGGTATATAGATTTTCTTTATCTTACCAAGAATGCTGAGTTGATAGTGACAGACAGCGGAGGAATTCAGGAAGAATCAACGTATTTGGGCGTTCAATGTATAACTGTAAGAGACAATACCGAGCGTCCGGTTACAGTTGAAATAGGAACAAATCAGCTTATAGGGACAGACTTGGGAAAAGTTAAAAATGCCGCAATGGACGTATTGAACGGGAGATTAAAAAAAGGCGCTGTCCCGGAATTGTGGGATGGTCATGCGGCCGAAAGAATAGTCTCAATTATTGTAAATAAACAGCAATTTGCTTAAAAGGAAAAACAGTTTTCCAGGATAAATAATTGTAGATTTAAACTTAAAATAATTAGTGATTTTTGATTAATTAATCTTTAAAAAAGACTTATGAGTTTATTACAAAAGATAGAAAATAAAACGGCAGTAGTCGGGATAATCGGGCTGGGTTATGTAGGCTTACCTTTAGGCCTTGAATTTGCAAATAAGGATTTCAACGTACTGGGATTTGATATAGATTCAAAGAAAATCCCTATTCTAAACAGCGGGAAGAGTTATATAAAGCATATTAAGGCAGAACGAATAAAGGCAATGG
>JBJKQE010000286.1:0-31518 GCA_046705645.1 Ignavibacteriaceae bacterium
ATTCTCTGGGAAAAACCGCTGCTTTTGCAAGTCTGGGATTAGCATTGCTGCTTATACCCGGTAATATGCTGAGGACAAATTATTTTACTCACGACAGGTCGCATAACTGGCTGCCTTGGGATTTTGCATACAACCTGCTTCAAAGCTGCAAACCGAATGCAATACTATTTACAAACGGGGATAACGATACCTTCCCTCTTTGGTACCTGCAGGATGTGGAAGGTGTAAGAAGGGATATAAGAATAGTATGCTTAAGTCTTGCAAACACGGATTGGTATGTGGAACAGCTAAAGAATACATCACCATACGGAGCATTAAAGGTCAATTTCAGCCTGTCGGATCAAATGATAAAGCGCCTTTCACCTATACAGTGGAAACCCCAGAAAATTACAATACCGCTAACGAAGGAAAATATCAATAAGCTTTGGAATTCTGATGAATCTATAATCAAAACCGAAGATACTTCAATGCAGAGAAATCCTGAAATATCTTTCATTATGAATCCTACAATTGAAATTGGCGGTATTAAGGGTATCAGGATTCAAGATATAATCGTAAAAGACATTGTTGAAAAGAATATTATGGAAAGGCCCATATACTTTTCAACAACATGTGCACCGGATTGTTACATAGGAATGGATGATTATCTGAAAATGGAGGGGTTCGCTTCCAGACTTGTTCCGGTAAAAAGTAAAGGCTTTATAAATGTAAATACAAAAATCACTGCCGAAGATCTTTTTAATGAAATCACCTCTTATTCTAAGAAATATATGCCCGGTTTTAAGTTTAGAGGATTGAATGACAAAAAGGTATTTTTTGATGAAACCGATAGAAACCTTATTCAAAATTGTCGTAATGCTTATTTAGAGTTAGCATATGCGTATCATCTCCAAACTCATAACGACAGTTTAAGTATAAAAGCATTAAAGATGGGGGAAAAATTTATTCCCACATCAGTATTACCATGGGATTATAGACCACTTTTAAGCTTAGGGAACCTATGTAATGCAATTAATTCAATGGATATTTATAAAAGGGTAGTTTCTGAATCGATGCCTTACTTAACGAAAGATCTAACCGGTGCTTCAATTGAACCTTATGTTAAACTGGAAAGGATTTTTCTGAGTTTAAAAGAATACAATAAAGCAATTGAAATTCTGCAAAAGCTTCAAAAAGCTTTTCCGCAGGTTAACGATGTGCAAAATGAAATTAACAGAATAGAAATGATGTTAAAACAGGATACAATGAAAGCCAAGTAAAATTTGCTCAAAAAAAGTAACATGTTCTTTAATATTTAATAGATAAAAATGACTGTAAAGTAATTATCATCTATTCTATTAAAACAATTGCGTGTTTATTCAACAGAAATCCGAGATAAATTCAATCATAATATTTATTTCATAAGGATTAATTTCTTAGTTTCAACAAAATTTCCGGCAGACATTCTGTAAAAATAAACGCCACTGGATAGGTTATACCTATCAGCCGAAAATTGGATGCTGTAATGCCCTGCAGCCTTTTCTTCATTTACCAGTGTAGCTATTTCTTTTCCCAAAATAGTATATAATTTTATTACCACTAAATTTCTATTTGGAACTACATAATTTATAGTTGTTGACGGATTAAAAGGATTAGGATAATTCTGTGAAAGGTTGTAATTATCAGGTTTATTAGGTTGGTCCAATACTGAGGTTATTTGCCACGCAGCTGTATATTCATCCCAAACATACGCATGAGTAATTTGGCTATATTCCCACAAGCTTACTCCAGGATATTTATATGTTGTTTGTGAAAGACTACAAAAACTTGTTATTTCACCTTGCTTAACATCATTTGAGTAACCAAAATATTCGCCTTGGCCAAGAGGCATAATAGGTTTATCTGCTGCAGTATCTCCTAAACCTACCCATGTATTAGTCCAACTTGTAAATTGACTGTTCATAATACTTAACTCATTCTGCGGGGTAGTTGGTCTGGCTGCCCAATATGTCTGCGGCATATTAACATCAACCCGGTCTAAAAACGTAGTCCATGGAAATGCATTATGACCGTCAACGCGTGCAAAAGAAGTAAGACCAAGAAATGCATCGGGATGATGTGCATGAATACTGTCGCAATATGCCGAAGCAGCCGCTACTTTTGTACTTAAATTTTCATACTCTGCTTCAGCATCAATTATTAGCCCATCAATCCCTTTAATACTTAAAATTGAGTTGGCAACATCAGTTTCAGAAGCGGTATTTCCGTAATAATGCGGAACCCCTCGCACATATTGGTAGGCCAACAGTTTAATACCATTGGCATGGAAAATTGATACTACACTATCCATACTTCCATAGTATGTTGTTGCCCAACTATACATGTCTTTTCCGGGTCGATAATAATAACTGTCGCTGTCTCCCATTTTAACAACAAGCCAATTTGTTCCAGTAAGATGCAAAGTGTCTATAATGTAATTTAGGTTTTTACCGCCGCCATCTTGTGTCCATAAGTGCCAAAGAAACATCCCTTTACCTTCAAGAGATGTTTTACCCGTTCCGCTGGAACAGTACGATGAATTTGTAAAACCCAGATTAATTGAAAACATAAGTATGGCAAATAGAAATTTCCTCATTTAAATAATTCCTTTATCATTATTTTTGAATCTGAAACGATGCAAGTAAGCTGTTAAATTTTTTTATTACTGTATTGGTTGTATCCTGCAGCGAGGATAAAATTTTTGATTTTAATTCATTTGATGAAATTCTTTTCCCGTTATCTATTTCTCCGGGTTTTCCCATCATTTTGTCTTGTACTAAAGAAACTATATAATACTTGCCATTTACATAAGTATAACAATTAATTACGCAGTCCCACATTCCCATTCCGCCGTAAACAGCCCAATATTCGCGTATTAATTTCTGCTGCCCGGTATTAACAGAATCAATTAATATTCTATTATGAATCATTTTTTCTCCAATCGGGGAATCAAAATACACTCTCCCGCCGTAACTTCCGGGTAAGTCAACAAATAATTTATTTACTACGGAAACTTTCGCAACAGCAGGTTGAACGGATGGGACATTCGATGACGAAATATCAATATTGTATGTAGTGCCATCGAGCTTTATAATACTGCCAATCTTATCAAATGAAATCCCCAGAGTCTTATCCTGAAAGCGATTAACAGCATTTTTTTGAATATTTGTTTTAATCTGACTGTTCGCGGAACAAAATAAACACGAAAATAATATTAAAATAACGATTAGTCTTTTTGTCATTATTATTATTCCTTTATACTAACGGTTAGACATCTTGAAAAGCAAAAATGTAAAATGTTATATAAAAAATTGGGTAATGAATATTTTTAATTCAATTTATTTCAACACTTACAAAAGATAATCAATTATATTTTTACAATCCAATTATTGTTAAAATTGAAATTCCTTTTATAATAAAAGTTATAAATATTTTTGTATAAAAATTCTTAAACAACTTTTATTAATGTTGATTTGATCTTTTTTAATTAAAACCATTTCATTTCTTTATACCAGTCACAAGTTCTTTTAATACCTTCTTCAAGAGAAATATTTTGATGATACCCTAGATCATTAACGGCTTTAGTTGTATCGCAAGTCCATTCCTTTTGAGTTATATCTTTTGCTTTTTCTATATTAAGCGTAGCGGGTTTTTTACTAAGGAGTGCAAAAAACTGGGCAATAGCCGCAATAAAAAATACTACTGCATGCGGAACATTAATTGTTATGGGTTTTTTCTTCAGCACCTTCGAAGTTATTCCGATGATATCGTCCCATGTATAATATTTTTCCGAACTTATAAAATAAATTTGTCCGGCGGATTTTTCAGATACTGCCGCTAAATAAAATCCATTCACCAGGTCTACGGCATGTATTATACTTATTTGTTTTTTACCGAATCCTATCTTTGTCATTAACCCGCTGTTAAAAGTTCTGAAGAAAATAAATATTTCGGTATCTCTTTCTCCGAAAACAGCAGGTGCCCGGCAGATAGTAATAGGAAGTCTATCCATATAAGACTTTGCCAATTCTTCTTCTGCTAATTTACTCCTACCGTAAGTTGTAATCGGACTGCAATTTGAATTTTCATCTACCGGTTTTCCATTCAACGATGGTCCGGATGCGGTTTGACTGCTGACAACAAGAAATTTTTTAATTGTACTTTTAAATTCCAATGCTACTTCCAACAAATTACGTGTAGTTTCCACATTACCTTCAAAATAACCTTGAGGTTTTTTAGATTTTACTACACCAGCCACATGAAAGATATATTCTGCACCGGCAAAGGCCTTCTTTAAACCTTCTTTGTCAAATAGTCCGCAATTAAAAATTTCCACGCTCTTCCCTTCCAGCCATCTTAAATTACTGGATTTTCTTGTTATGCATTTTACTGAAAAATTTTTACTTAAAAGTAAATCGACCAAATGGCTCCCTACAAAGCCGTTTGCGCCTGTAACCACTGCAGTTTTCTTAATTTCCATTGTTTATTTCTATTTGATTTTAAGGGTATTTAATCATACATTTTACGGCGAAATTTAAGAAATTTATTCGTTATTTTTAAAAGATTAATTCATTATCCATCCATTTAAAAGGAGGTATGTTGGATTTATTTAGAAAATGCTATGATTTTACCAGAGCTGACGAAGTAAAAGCTTTAGGGCTTTACCCGTATTTTAGACCAATCGAAGAAAACGAGGGACCGGTTGTCCAGATTGAGGGGAGAAAAGTTATAATGGCAGGTTCAAATAACTATTTGGGACTTACCGCCCATCCTAAAGTAAAAGAAGCAGCAATTAAAGCAGTTGAAAAATACGGAACAGGCTGTTCCGGATCCCGTTATCTTACCGGAACGTTAGATCTGCATATCGAATTGGAAGAAAAATTAGCTAAGTTTTTTAATAAAGAAGCTGTTCTTCTTTTCAGCACCGGGTATCAAACGGCTCAAGGTATTATCCCTACATTGGTACAAAGGGGAGATTATGTAATTTCTGATAAAGACAACCATGCGTGTATTATAGCTGGCAACTTAATGGCAAAAGGAGCTACTGCGGAATTCGTAAGGTACAAACATAACGATATGGATGACCTCGAAAGAGTTGTACAAAAATTACCCTCCGATTCAGGCAAGCTTATTGTTAGCGACGGCGTTTTCAGTACGGGTGGAGAAATCGTAGAACTCGATAGATTGAATAGTATAGCAAAAAAATACGGTGCAAGAATTTTAATAGATGATGCACATTCTGTTGGTGTAATCGGTAAAGGCGGCAGAGGAACTGCCAGCGAATTTAATCTGGAAAATGAAATCGATTTAACTATGGGCACCTTCAGCAAAACATTTGCTTCTTTAGGCGGCTTTGTGGCATCAGAAGCTAAGGTAATAAATTATTTAAAACATCATTCGCCTGCATTAATTTTCAGTGCATCTCCTACTCCTGCTTCCGTAGCCGCTGCTTTGGCAGCTCTGGAAATTCTTAAAAAAGAACCTGAAAGGGTTACGATGCTGATTAACAATGCTAACAAAGTAAGACAAGGCCTTAAGAAGGCAGGCTTTACTGTTTTGGAAGGCAGAACAGGAATTGTCCCTGTGATCGTCGGAAATGATGATATTGCTTTTAAAATGTGGCGTATGCTTTATGATGCGGGTGTATTTGTAAATGTTTTTATCTCTCCGGGCGTACCTCCAGGCAGGCAAATGATGAGAACAAGTTATATGGCCACTCATAAAGAAGAACATCTAAATGCTATTATAGACATATTTACCGAAACGGGGAAAAAATTAGGACTAATTTAATTAGTAACTGAAGTTACGCAATTGTCATGCAGAACTAGGTTCAGCATCTATAAATGTTGAAAAAAATGAAGATTCCGAATCAAGTTCGGAATGACAAAAGATGCTTTTTATTAATTGTGCGTAACTTCAGTTAGTTAACAAGATTTCCAAACCTAAAGCATATCATAAGATACGATGATATGCTTTTATTTTTGCGAGGTGGTTTAAATGAGTTCTATTAAAATTTCAACCGTAAAATCCCAAAAAGATTTAATGCGCTTTATTAAATTTCAATGGAAGATTTATCAAGGCGATAAAAATTGGGTTCCCCCGTTGATTATGGATCGGAAAAAAATTCTTAACAAAGAAAAGAACCCCTTCTTCAAACATTCCGAAGCAGAGTATTTTTTAGCCGAAAGAGATGGAGAATTAGTCGGCAGAATTGCTGCAATTAAAAATGACCTGCATAATAAATATCATAACGATAAAGTAGGCTTTTTCGGTTTCTTCGAATGTATAAATGACCAGGAAGTTGCAAATACCTTGTTTGATGCTGCAAAAGATTGGCTTAAAAGTAAAGGCCTGAATGCTATGAGAGGGCCGGCAAACCCGTCAAGCAATGACGAATATGCGATGCTTCTTGAGGGCTTTGATGATGAACCCAGAATCCTTATGACTTATAATCCTAAATATTATCTTGAACTCTGTGATAATTACGGATTTGTAAAAGCAAAGGATTTATATGCATACAAGCTTGAAAATAAAAAAGTTATTAGTTCGGAAAAATTAAAACGAGTTGCCGAACTGGCTCAAAAGCGGTATGACTTAAAAATTACCGAATTGAACATGAAGGAATTTAATTCCGATGTGGAAAAAGTAAAATTTGTTTATAATAAAGCATGGGCACCCAACTGGGGTTTTGTTCCAATGACAGACGAAGAGCTCGATGCAATGGCAAAAGACTTAAAACCTTTGGCCGAACCGTCACTCGTTCTATTCGGAGAAGTAAAAGGCAATCTGGTTGGGTTTGCACTTGTACTATTGGATTACAACTATGTATTCAAGCAGATGAACGGTAAATTATTCCCGACAGGCATAATTAAATTATTCACTCAAAAAAAGAAAATTAAGTGGTGCAGAATTATTACGCTAGGATTAATTCCGGAATACCAGAAGAAAGGATTAGATTCGGTATTTTACTGGGAGATCGTTAATCGTGCTCATAAACTTGGAATTGATTTAGGAGAGGCTAGCTGGATTCTTGAAGATAATGCAATGATGAACAGAGGCGCAGAGGTAATGAGAGGAGAATTGTATAAAAAATATCGGATTTACGAAAAGGAAATATAATTTTTAAATCACTGTGAGTGCCGTACTAAAGTAATTGCTAATTGCTTTTGAACGGCTTTTTTATTTAATTTTTCCTGCCTTCAAAAATGAATCGGATGAGCTATGAGAGCATTCTTATTTATTTTCTTAATTTTTCTTTTTTCCCGGTTTTCCTGTATGGCTCAATTTTCGAGTGCAGATAAAGACCTGGTGTTTACAACTTATACACGGCAATTCGATAAAAGTATAGAGTATAAATATCTTCATTCCGGTAACAGTGAAAAAGTTAATGCTGCATTATTGTCTCTTGCTCAAAGCGAAGATACAAGCTGGGTAAATAAAATTTTAAAATTGAATTTTAAGAAATATTCAAAGTATATCTGTTTTACTTTGGGAGAATTAGGTGAAAATAATGGTGCGGCAGTTTTCCTTTTATCAAAGTTAACCAAATCTAATATTTCAGATGAGAAAGTTCATGATATATTTGAAACCTTGGGTAAAGTCGGAAATTTAAATACATATAATTTTTTAATTAATTCTTATTCGATAAATCAGCAATATAATTTTGATGGAATTTCTTTAGCATTATATAATTTTTACATCAGGAAAATCGGAGAAAAGGATAAAATAATTTTTATTTTAATGAATGAACTATCAAAATATAAATTTCCCTGCAGAAGAAATTTTGAAGCAGCTTTTGCACTATATCGAATTGGTAGTACACCTAAAATAAATAAATTATTTAGCGATGAGCTTAAATCATATTTCTATACAAAAAATTATTCTGAACTATCAGACAAATTTTCAAAAATAACTATTCCCTATATACTCGGCTGCCTTCAATTAAATAAATATTTCCCAAGAGATAAAGAATTATTTGATAAATTACTAAATTCCGATAACTTCACAATAAAAATCGCAGCAATAAATGCTCTCGTATTTTATCCGTTTAATGATAAAGCGGCTTTGGAATCATTTTTAAATTTACTGCATGATCGGAATCGGAATATCAGCATTGAATTAGCTGCATCAATAAAATTTATTCAACCGGTTGATTCTTTAAAATATTTTTTGAAGGATTTTTTAATAAGCGGAATAAAAAATAGTGGTTATTCGTTAAACACGAGAGGCGAATTATTTTTAAGTTATATAAAATTATTCAATCCCGAATTCAAAGATATTAAGACGGAATACGAGCATTTTATACCCAAGGAATATTTTTACCAGGCTTGCGGTTTAAATATTAAATCTCGTGATGCTTTGGATTTTTTACTAACCAGATACCCTTATGCAGATGAGAAAAATAAAATATCAATTTTAGAATCGATTTTGAACTTTCAGAAGAATAATAATATAAATAACAATTTGGATCAAATAATAATCAATTCTTTAAATTCACAATCACCTGCATTAATCTCAATCTCCGCAGACGGAATCGATTCTTCATATATATCGTTAAGCAAAAACAAAATAAAAGAAATAATTATTAGGCAAATTCAAAATTATAAAAATGATCCGGATTATCTAGAGAGCTTGATGTCGCTAACAGGTTTAGCTGAAAAAATAAATAAGGAACTATACAATAATGTTCTAAAAAATTTGACTGATTCTGAAGAATATTCGATTAAAAAATTTGCATTCAAACAACTAAGACTTCCTACAAATCATTTAGCTAAAAATGACAAATATTTTAATAAAATATGGGAAAATGCTTTTAAATATAAATATGGCGTAATTTATACCCTAGAAGGAAATTTTAAAATTAAGTTTTTACCTCACTATGCTCCGATCTCTGTTGGAAATTTTTGTTATCTTTCAAATAGGAAATTCTTTAATAAAAATATTTTTCACAGAGTCGTGCCTGGATTTGTCATCCAAGGAGGAGATCCGGAAGAGACCGGCTGGGGCGGACCTGGATATGATATAATATCCGAATTTTCTCCTTTAAATTATAGCGTAGGGATGGTAGGCATGGCGAGTGCAGGCAAAGATACCGAAGGCTCGCAATGGTTTGTTACTACCGGAACTTATCCACACCTTAACGGCAGATATACAATATTTGCAAAGACAATTAAAAATATTAATGTTGTTTATAACATCGCACAGGGAAATAGCATTCAGAAAATTAGTTTAATCCCATAGCAGCATCATATTTTGCCGTATGTGCAGGATCAATTTGTTTTAACATTACGAAAATATTTTTATCGGGATAATCTTTAAGGTATTGTACTATTTCACCACTTCTTGCATCGAAAAATGTTCTAAGAACAACACTTCCAAAATCTACGCTATTTCTTAAACCGTAAATAATTTTTAGGGCGTTTGCAATTTTTTGAGCGCCTTCTACATTACTTCTATTTTCATAAAAATCAATTCCGTAATAGTATTGAAAAAAAGCTTCTCTATACGGACGATACTTATCATTCACTAAACCTTCAACCAACGCTTCCCTGCTGTACGAACTGCTGCTTATAACCCATCCCTTTGAAAATGAAGTCGTAAGTGCCAGGTTATCAATATTAAGAGCTTTATTGAAATACGGCGTGCCGCCAAACTCAACCCATGAATCTTCATTATATCCGATAATTATATAAGCATAATAGTCTAGAAAGCTTGTTAAAGGATCAAAAGTAGATTGATTAGGAACGAATGCCTGTCCTTGTTGATATGTGAAAGACCATGTATTATCATTTATACTCAGCATTAGGCAGTTTTTGTTGGAATGATAAACAGGTCTCTGGCTAGTAACAACTACTTGAGCTGAAAAATTACCATCACTTGTAGCTGTTAAAAAAAATATACTCATACCGCACGTAATTTGTCCTCCGACCCAATTATCGGAAGTAAAATGATTTTTATTTAAATAATCGGAAACAGCTTGAGAAAAACCGTCTAATAAATGTCTGTTTGACGGAGCAATATTATCCATGTTTATAGTAACAGTACAATTAAGCTCTTGGGCAAGTATAACACTGGAAAACAGTAAAAATGCAGCCATAAAATATTTCATAAAAAAATCCTTAAAGTTCAAATAATAGTTGATTTAATATAGGAATTTCAATATAATCTAACAACAAACTTTAAAATATCTGAAATTTGCGATACCTAATTATAACAATACTATGTATTTTTATAGGCCGCGCAAGTTTTTCACAGATTAATCCAGGGGCAAAACAAATTTCCCTATCACATTCTGACGTTGCTTTGAGCAATGATGTTTTTGCAATATTCAATAATCCTGCGGGCCTATCTCAAATGAACTGGAGAGAAGTCGGAGTATATTACTCGCCGGCTCCTTTCGGTTTAACAGAACTAGCCAACGGCTATATTGCATATAACGAACCTTTTTCTTTCGGTTCTATTGCGATAGGCGGAATGAGCTACGGCTTTGATTTGTATAGAGAAAATAAAATTCTTGCCGGCTTTTCTTATAATTACTTAAATAAATTTTTCGGCGGAATAGTTTTTAATTTTCATACCGTATCAATAAAAAATTACGGTAGAGCAAGTGCATTCTATTTAAACATCGGTGGTTTGATGTATTTGTCTGAAAATATCAGGTGGGGCTTTGCAATTCATAATTTAAACAGAGCAACTTTTGGAAATGAAGGGAATCAAATACCGGTAGTTATTTCCTCAGGCTTCAGCATAAATATTTTGGATAGACTTAACCTTAATGCAGCAATAGAAAAAGATATTATTCAAAATGCTTCGTTACGTTTAGGGATTGAATATGAGATTATCAAGTATATTTCCATCCGAACCGGTTTCCAGAATGAGCCCTCCCTTTATTCCGCGGGGATAGGGATTAATTATTCATTCGTCGGTTTAGACTATGCTGTATTCAATCATCCGGATTTGGGATTAACACATCAAGCAGGCATAATAATTAGTTTTGGAGAAAGCGGAAGCAGATCCGAGAAAATTAAAAACCATTTACGTTGATATATAATATTAAATAAGCAGGGGTTATATTCTTTAATGTTATCAATTCTTAAAAAAATATTTTTTATAATTCTAATATTTATTTGCAACAATCTATTTGCGCAAGTGGATTCATCTTTAATAGAGACTGATGATTTAATTGATAATCTATACGAAGAATCTTCAGATGAAACGGATAACTCGGATATGTATGATTTTTTTGAATATTTAGTTAAAAACCCGGTCGATCTAAATAAAGCGGGCTCGGAAGAACTACAGAGAATTCCATATTTAAATCTTATGGAAATAAATTTAATTATTAAGCACAGAGACAAATACGGGAAGTTTTTTTCAAAACAGGAACTCTATTCAATTGAAGGTCTACCCGGCAATAAAGTTACAGAAATTCTTCCTTTTTTAACAATCGATCAGGACAAAAATAATATTAATGAAATTGAGCAACGTGAGAATTTTTTGTCCGAATATTTTGATAAAACATCATTGCAAATGAGAAGTAGAATTTCTAAAGACATGCAGACAAGAGAAGGATTTATAGAAAACAAATTTGAAGGCTCACCATATAAAGTATACAACAGGATCCTGATGAACTATAACCATCAAATTGAATTAGGCGCATTAATTGAAAAGGATGCGGGAGAAAGGCCTTTAAATGAATTTTCAACTTTTCACTTTGCTATAAAGAATTTAGGCATAGTTAAGAATTTAGTAATCGGAGACTATGGCCTTGAATTCGGACAGGGATTAGCTCTTTGGGGTTCTTACGGTTTCTCAAAGAGTTCCGATGCTATTTTCCCGGTTAAAAAGAACGGAAGAGGCATTATACCCTTTATAAGCACGAATGAAAATAATTTTTTCCGCGGTATGGCAACTACTATTGCAATCGGATCATTTAATATATCCGCTTTCTATTCAAAAAATAATTTTGATGCAAACATCGATCCCGTTTCCAATGAAATTATATCGATGCCGGTAGACGGCTACCACCGGACTGAAACAGAGATTGCCAAAAGAAAGGCGGCATCGGAAAAATTAATTGGAACAAACCTGGATTTCTCAATTGAAAACTTAATGAGAACAGGTATTACGGCTTACCATAACACTTACAGCAATCCGATTTTACTTAATTCAATTAACAATATTGAAAGTCAATCTTTTAATTTCTACTCATTCTATTATAATTTTTATTTTTCTCCTTTGAATATATTCGGTGAAACATCGCTTGACGGCAAGCATGCAGCAACAGCAGGCGGCATAGAAATAAATGTAGAGAATTTTTCATATATTGTTTCTATAAGAAATTATCCTAAGGATTTTGTAAATCTCCATGGATTTGGATTTGGGGAAAGTTCAGGCACAACGCAAAATGAATTTGGCATATATAATGGGATACGATGGATAACTGAAATCGGAACAGTCAATTTTTATTACGACCAATTTAAATTTCCTTATTCTACTTTCACAAATCCCTTGCCTTCAGGCGGTAATGAATTCATGTTCAATTTAATATCCGCACCTTTCAATTCGGTTGAAACAAGACTGAAATACAAATATGAGAAAAAGGATGTCAGCGCAGATATAGGCAATACTTTGGCAATAACAAACAGACTTAAGCAAACCTTTAGATTTGAGGCAATACATAAAATTTCCAGGATATTAAAATTAAAAGAAAGATTTGAATTTAGTTTTTTTGAACTCCCCGAGATTAAAAGCAGAGAAAAAGGATTGCTTGTTTTTCAAGAAATAAGGACTTCATTATTCAAAACTTTAGACTTAACCGGAAGAATTATTTTCTTTAATACCAATTCTTTTAATTCGGCCATTTATGAATCGGAAAGCGGAATCAGCGGTATCTTTTCTAATTTTGCAGTTTATGGACAAGGAGTAAGATGGTATGCAACTCTTAAATACAAAACCCCCTTTAATTTTGCTTTATCTTGTAAATATTCCGAAACTTATAAACCAAACGAGAAATATCTAAGTTCAGGCTATTCACAAATAGACGGTAATTTAGATAATAACATTGTTCTTCAATTAGAAACCGGTTTATAGATAATTAAACTAAAATCGGATGCTATTTAAATAATCATCTGCTTCCTGCTTTTCGTTTTTCACAAAATACATATCAATTTCCCCTTTCCCTTTAGCGCTTAGTTTTCCTCTGTATTCACAAATAAAATAGTCTTTAATTAACTCATAAGTACTGCCGGAAATATTTATTTTCCCCGGCTGGGAATTACTTTCCATCCTGCTTGCAATATTAACCGTATCTCCCCAAACATCATAGGAAAATTTATTTGTTCCGACTACACCAGCAACAACCTGCCCTGAATTTACTCCTACTCTCATTAACCATTTTATATCGTTGTTTATATTTCTTTTATTTAAAAATTCAATCATATCCAAACCGGCACAAATAACCTTTACCGCATGGTCATTCGATTCTTTCGGAAGTCCGCCGCCTATCATGTAAGTATCGCCCAAAGTTTTTAGTTTTTCGAGACCATATTTTTCTATAATTAAATCAAAGCTATAAAATATTTCATTTAATTCCGCAACTAGTTCGGATGGAGGAAGCGAATTTGAAATGTCACGAAAGCCTTGAAAATCCGTAAACAGTATTGAAATCATTTGATAATGTCTCGGACTGACAGAACCATTTAGTTTTAATTCTCTAATAATTTCTTTAGGCAGAATATGGTGAAGTAATTCATCTGTTTTATTTTTCTCTTCTTCAAGTTCTTTAGTCTTTATTTTCAACTGGGTTTCTATTTTCGATTTGTAAAGGGCAATTTCAATTGCGCTGCGCAGACCTCTTTCATCAAAAGGTTTTAAAAGATAACCGCCCGGTTCTGTAATTTTTGCTTTATCTATTGTTTGTTTATCGGTTAAAGCAGTTAAATAAACTATAGGGACATCATATTTACTTTTGATAATTTCAGCAGCTTCAATTCCGCTCATAACACCTCTTAACATAATATCCATCAATATTAAATCGGGTTTTTCACTTCCGGATTTCTGTATAACATCCGCTCCGTTATTTACAAAAGAGGTAACTTCATACCCGATTTTTTCTAATATTTTTTTTAAATCCATCGCCACAATATATTCGTCTTCGGCGATTAAAATTTTTATTTTACCTTGTTCCATTTCACCTGTTTTAATTTTCCCTAAACACTTGATTTAATAAAAGGATAAAAATATTATGCGTAAATATACGAAAAGGATACTTCCTATTTCTATAAAAACTCGTTTTACAATTACACTTTTGAATAGAAAAGTTTTAAAACTAATTAATCCCTTTGAAATAAAATATTGTTCTTTTAAATCTTACTGAAGTTACGCAAGAAAGAAGAAAGTGAGCATGATTCGGCAAAATCGTGTATCCATTTTACTAAAATAAGCAAAAATAGATTCCCACTTTCATGGGAATGACAATATTGGATTTCAAAATTCATTTTTGCGTAACTTTAGAAACTTATGAATGATAGAAAAAATATATCTAAAAATTTCCCCGAATTATAATTTAGAGCTAATTAAGTACATTTCAATTTTTCCGTTGCCGGTAATTTCAACTTCACCGAATGATTCACATTCAAAACAATCTTTTACCAGTTTATAAGTATTCGAAGTAACATTGATTTTGCCGGGTATACCCAGTCTTTCCATTTTCGAAGCGACATTAAAAGTATTTCCCCAGACCTCGTATGTATATTTATTTTTGCCTACAACTCCGGCTACTACATGTCCTGTATGAATTCCTGCTCTCATTTCCCACTTTCTACCGGAAACGGGTTGCCTATTTTTTATATATTCCTGCATTTCCAGTGCAGCAGAAACTACTTTGACAGCATGATCATCAGTTTCTTTCGGAAGCCCGCCTGCAACAATATATGAATCTCCCATTGTTTTTAATTTTTCCAAACCATGATTTTCAATGATAGAATCAAAATTCTTAAATATATCGTTTAATTCGTTTACGAGCTGCGTGGGATGCATATTAGCCGCAATTGAGGTAAAATTCTGGAAATCGGTGAATAATAAAGTTACATTATTAAATTCACGAGGTTTTACATATCCGTTTTCTTTTAATTCCTTAACTATCTCCGAAGGGAAAATATTATGGAGTAATTGAAGCGATTTATTTCTTTCCTGCTCAAGCTCCTGCGTTCTTATTTTTAATTGAGTATTAATTTTATGTTTATATAGTCCCATTTCAATTGAAGAATGTAAAATTCTTTCATCAAAAGGTTTAAGGACATACCCGAATGGTTCCGTGATTTTGGCTCTTTGAAGAGTTTCATCATCTGCCAGCGCCGTAAGATAAATAACCGGAATATCAAACCATGTCATTATTTTTTCTGCAGCTTCTATACCGGACATTTCACCGTCAAGAACTATGTCCATTAAAACAAGATCAGGTTTCATCCATGCTGCTTTTTCAATAATTTCATGGCCTGTCCTTGCAAATCCTGCAACTGAATAGCCTAATTTTTCAAGAGTTTTAGCAATGTCTTTTGCTATTATATTTTCATCCTCAGCAATTAATATGCTTGAATTATTTATCATATAAACCCCTATTTAAAGCTTTTTTCATCTTTGCTGCATAATATTAAATAAATCCCTTTCAAACTGTTTTTCGTTTAATAGTCTAAGTTTCCATGCTCCAATTAAATTTGATTTTGTGAATATTTGTAAGTATAAAATATTAATATAAGTAATTATTTAGAATTGAATAAAAGTTAGTTCGTTTCTCAATATTTATCTTAAAAAAACAGATAAAATATAAATTAATAATTCTTTTAAAAAATAAAAAATTTGATATAGAAATAAAATCATAATTAATTTTAAAATAGATTAGCCGGTTTATAAAAATGTGATTATTTATTTTAATTATAACAAAAAATATAACATCTAATTTTAAATAATTGTTAAGATTTTTTATTATTCTACATCATTAAAAAAATTCAATTGCCCGGATTTAATTATACTATCGAAAGATTCACCTAAAAGTACAAGCACTGAATCCGCAATCGGTTTAAGCTGTTTTTCTATATAATGCTGATAATCTATATCATTATGCTCAAGTTCAATCGGGATAGGGCCTCGTTTTGTAATAACATAATAAACAGTTCCGGAAGCTGCATCTAACATTCTTGCTGCTCTTACCTGAGGAGGGACATTTTTTGTATATTCATCAATATTTTTTCGCAATCTTTTATGATAAACCAACTTTTCATCGAACTCTCCGTTTTTGACACTATTAACAATTTTCTTTATCCACTCAGAAATTTCACTGTTTTGAAAAATTCTTTGATACAATTCGACCTGAAATTCTTTGGCTAATCTTGTCCAATCAGATCTGACAAATTCCATCCCTACAAATTCCAGCTTTTCTTTTCCGTCCTTCAATAACAGACCGGCATATCTTTTCTTAGCACCTGTTTCACTTCCTCTGGCTGGAGTAATGATAAATTTTTTATAATATTTTTCGTATTCGATTTCCAAATATGAATTCAAGGAATAATCATTAGAAATCTTTTCCATCCAATAATTATTTAAACTGGAAGCCAAATCATTGCCGATTATTTCTTTATCCTTAATTTCATTTTCTTTAAGTTTTACAAACAAAGAATCCGTATCACCATAAACCACTTCGTATCCGCTGTTTTCCAAATAATCACGGCTGCCTAACAACAAAAATTGGCCTGTTCCGGTAATAGCCGAAGGCAAATCTGGATGGTAAAATCGACAATTATAAGCTCCCATAACTCCGTAAAAACTATTCATCAAAATTTTAATAGCTTGAGACAATTGTTTATCATTCTTCTTTTTTGCTTCGGAACGCTGAGTCATTAAATACTCAATGAATTCAGGTAAAAAATGTTTAGTTGAAGAAAATTTATAACCGTTCGGAGTATTAATCGGATCGATATCCGAGAGCATCCTGGAAAGAGGATCAATTTTAAATGTTTGTATAATGGAAGGATACAAACTCTTAAAATCAAGGACTACAACGTCATCATAAATTCCCGGTTTGGGATCAATTACATATCCTCCGGCTGCATGGTCAATCCCTGTAATATCTTTTACATTCGGCGCGACATATCCAAAACGATGCAGCTTAGGTAGGTAAAAATGATCAAATGCAGCGGTCATCATTCCCAATTGGTCCATCAACAAACCGGATAGCTGTGCCCTTCTAATTGAAAGATCTATCAGTCCTGTTTTCTTAAAAATTTCGCTTACTAAAATGGCATCCTGCAAATTATATTCTGCAAGCTTTGCCTTATCCTCTTTGAATAATCTTTCGATCTCCTTTAGTTTATCTTGTTCAGGCGTAATTGTTTTGCCGGTTCCTAATAATTCTTGTGCCACGGTTTCAAGCTTATAGTCTTCATAAGTAAAAAAGCCGGCACGTAAAGACGGAGGTCCGTCAATTACTATCCTTCCGGATATAGATGCAAAATAACCTCCCGCTTTTCTATTTCTTAAGGATACTTTTCCATTACCTCTTGCAATCTGAAAAGGAACATGCAGTTCGTTGCATCTTCTTTCCAGAAACATTAAATCGAAACCTATAACATGCCAGCCTATTATTATATCAGGATCAATTTCCTTAAACCAAGAAATAAAATTAATTAACAGCTCTTGTTCCGAATGATATGTAGAGATGTAATCCGGAATTTTTTTATGATATGATTCCGTCGACAACATGAACACTTTTTTTTCTTCATGACTATTATCTGTTATGTGGGCAGCAATAGAATAAAGCACACTGTTTTTCAAGCCAGTTTCAATATCTATGGAAATAACTTTAAAATGCGGGGTAACATTACACGGTTGTATTCTGGGATTGATAAAAGAAAAAAAATTATCCTTCCTGTTATACTCGCCTTCAATTCTCATTTGCACATTTATGAATCGTTCCATCAAAAACCTTCTCAAGGGATCTACATCAGCTTCATAAGATTTTATATTTTGAGAATCCAAAGCCTCCTGTGATATTCTTAAATCTTTTTGCGTATTAAAATATAAAGCATCAACATTTTTAACTGCGAACGTTTTAAGTTTAACTTCTTTACGAGTAAATTGACTATTAATTTCTTCCACTTTAGATTCATGCTCTATAAAAAATACCGGTTTTACCCTTGAGATTATAATTTCTACAGTACCTAATTCTTCCGATATCCCGTAAAAGACAAGTAGATTTTTCCCGTGTAAATCATACCATTCCCCTGTTAATAAAAATACATCAGCCGAATTCAAATTCGATTCCAAATAATTAAGAAAATTTAAAATAATAAATAATATAAGTTTTGTTCATTTAATTATAAGAAGAGCGAAGTTTTTATTCAAATTAACTTGGTAGTGTCCTAGATTGTATTATTATTTTCACTAAACGAAGTCATGGCGAGCGGAGTCAAGCCATAACATCCTTTAATTTAATTAAATCCCTCGACTTCGCTCATCCCTCGACTTCGCTCGGGATGATAAAAAATAATTTACAAAGTTTAGGCAAATTAGGATACTACTATTAACTTACAAACGATTTTATTTCCGAATCAAATCGTAAAATGCAGCCTGTAAGTTTCTCGTTATTTTCCCGGGTTTACCAATAGAGACCTTTAACCTATCAATTTGTACTACCGGTTTAATTTCGGTTGTTGTACCCGATATAAAAAATTCATTAAAGTTTATTAAATCATTCTCATTAATAGCTTGCTCAACAAAAGGAATTTTATATGATTCGCAGAGTTTCAAAATAACTTTTCTTGTAACACCGGAAAGAATTGAATTAGATAAAGGAGCAGTCCAAATAGTTCCCTCCTTAACGCCGAAAAAATTAGTGTGCGATCCTTCCAGTAAATAACCATCTTTTACCCAAATAGTTTCTACAGCGGAATTTTCTTTAGCATGCTGGTTTGCCAATACGTTCGGAAGAAGGGATACTGATTTTATGTCGCAGCGCTGCCACCTTATATCTTTTTCAAGTATTACATTAACGCCTGTTTCATTTTCAGATCTGTTTTCCGATAAAGGACTTTCGGAAATAAAAATTGTCGGTCTAATATTTTGCTCAGGAAAAGAATGCTTTCTCGGGAAAGATATTCCCCTAGTTATTTGTATGTAGGCAGAAACTTCGGAAATGTAATTGTTCTCATCAATTAGTTGATACAAAATTTTTTCAATCAGATGTATATCATTAAAATTTATCATAATTTCATTTAAACTATAAATCAATCTTTCCATATGATCCGCAATCCTAAAGAATTTACCATTATAAGTTCTAATAACTTCATAAACGCCGTCAGCATATAAAAAACCGCGGTCAAATGGAGAAATCGATACATCCTCAAGGTTTTCAAATTTGCCGTTAAAAAATACTCTCATATAAAAATCTTTTTTATTTAATAGAAAATTATTATTTAAATAAAATACGATAAAGCTTTTAAATTAAATTAATTTATAAAAAATTTAACTGAAGAAATTTAAAGCTAAATTATTTGCAGATATTCGCTAAATCTCTCTCGTGATAAAATTCCCGTTACCAGATTAAACAATGCATAAAGTTCAAGTGAAAATGGAATATATCCAATGTATCCCAATATAGGCATTTCAAAAACATGAATAAAATTAACAAGCGGTATATGATAAACCCATTTGGGATATGAATAAAAGTTCCACATTTCCCAAAAGAAACCGCATATTAAAGCGCCTGTTGACAGGGCAACCAATGGCTTCCAATTACCGCTCCCGGTAAATTGAAACAGGGTTTTGTTTTTTAGTAAAAAATTAATCGGATCAATAATTAAATATAATGCTATCCAGATTAAATAATAAAAATATTCCGGTAAGGTAATTGTTAAAACGAGCATGATTAGGCCGGTAATAAAGAACTTAAATAAAGATGATTTTTTTTGCCCTATTATCGAACCACTATTCAAATTTCTTATCCATTTAAATGTACCGGCAAGTTCTGCGGTCACAAAAACAGCAGGCATAACTGTTGAAAAACTTAAAGAAGCCAGAAGGAAATACTGCAGATTTGTAAAATATTGTCTTCCGTCGTAATGCCAGTTTTTCGTAAATGTGTTAAAGAATTCGAACAGCCACCATGCCGGCGCGGAAATTAAAAATAAAATAATAAAATTTTTAAAATCTCTCTTTATTAATGAAGTACCTTTTCTTAGAAATACTACCGAATCTATTGTAAGACAGTACCCAAGCCATAACGGGAAAAAGCCCCAATCTGTTCTTAGACCGGTAAGAGTCCAGTTCAATATCCAGAATATTATAATTAAGAATAATCCAATCCAGCCGTAAACCGGGAATAAACTTTTGTTTAATTGATTTACCATTAAATAAAATTTAAGAATTTAATATCAACGTCATAGTTTCCTTATCTACATTACCGCCGCTTATAATAACTCCCGCTTTTCCTTCCGGTTTAACAACATTACTTAATAAAGCGGCAATACCCAAAGCGCCGGAAGGTTCTACAACAATTTTCATTCTAAAAAATAAAAACTTAACAGCTTCAATTATGTCTTTCTCGGATACTGTCATCATGTCATCGACATATTTCAAGACAAGCGGAAAAGTTATTTTGCCTAATGAAGTCGTTCTTGTTCCATCCGCTATGGTTGGAGGATTTTTCACGGTATGCAACACTTTTGTATGGAAGGACTTTGCTGCATCATCAGCTACTTCCGGCTCAATGCCGATTACTTTACAACCCGGGCATAAACCTTTTGCTGCAATAGCTGAACCGCTTAGTAAACCGCCGCCGCCGCAGGGGGCTAAAAGCAAATCAAGATTTTTAACTTCTTTAATAAGCTCTAATGCTGCCGTGCCCTGACCGGCCACAATATCTTCATGGTCAAACGGTGGGATTAAAGTATAACCATTACTTTCCCTGATATTCTTTGCAATTTCTTCACGGGTTTCTTTTACGGGATCATACTCAATAATGGTTGCGCCATAATTCCGTGTGGCGTTCTTCTTAATAACTGGTGCATTGTTTGGCATTACTACCGTAGTTTTGACTCCTAATATTTTTCCGACTAATGCAACGGCCTGAGCATGATTTCCTGAAGAATATGTAATTACTCCTTTGGATTTTTCGACATCGGAAAGTTGAGAAATTGCATTGAATGCACCTCTAAATTTGAAAGCTCCCACTTTTTGAAAGTTTTCACATTTAAGAAAAACCTTTGCACCTGTAATTTTATTTAGTGTACCGGAAGTTATGACGGGAGTCCTATTCGCCACACCGGATAAACGTTTTTCAGCTTCTAAAATTTTTTTAAACATTCTGGTTCCCTAATGAAAACTAATATTCTATTTTAAGATTAACATAATAAATTTTGAAATTATGATTGAATTAATAATCATTAATCAAAATAAATTATTTTTTGGGCTTAAGTGATCATCTAAAATATTAATTTGAATTTTTAGCATTTAAACCAAAGATTGATTTTTATTATTACACAAGCTTTTGATCAACGCTGACAATTTTGTCTTTCATTGTTTGATCTCGATCAGTTCTGGTTCCTATTCTCAATGTTGATGAAATTCTCGGCGCTCCCATTTGATGAACGACTTGATGACATTTTTCAATTGCAGCAAATACATCTTTCCATTCACCTTCAATATTTGTTCCGTATGCATGCATTTTGTAATTGAGTTTATACTCTTTAAAGACCTTTTGACACTCAGCTACATACTTGGAAACCGATACACCGACACCGAGCGGAACTATACAAAAATCTGCAATAACAAACATGATTAACCTCAAGTTTTTGTTAAATGAAAAAAGCTTGCAGCAATCTACAAGCTTTAGTGGAGCTAAGGAGGATCGAACTCCCGACCTTCTCGTTGCGAACGAGACGCTCTCCCAGCTGAGCTATAGCCCCAAAAATATTATTAACAAATATTTAAAAGTTCTGAACTTTAAGATAAGTAATTTTTATGGAACTTTACATCAAATAAAAAGCTCACACTCAATTTCAACAGAAATAATTTTTAATGTGAATTTGCGTATGAATAAGCGTAAATAAATTTGTCTATTGCTTTTTTAACAAAATCATAAAGCCTGGAAATTTTATTTTTACTAAATAATCCGATGCTGGATATTGTCCATGTAGGAGTTCCGAAACTTTCCAATTTGGTATTTCTACTAATTAAAACATTTTGTCTAAACTCTACATTTATACTTACCGAATAGATATTTCCCTGGCTTGATTTGATTGCGCCGATATTTATATATAAATATGGAGCGCCTTTTATATTTTTAAGTTCTTTCATTGGAACAGTTTTTATTCCGATTTCATCCAACTTAGCCTGGACAATATTTTTTATACTTGTTCCGTCGATACCGACGCTATTCAATAGAGGATTAATATTCTCTACTAATAATCCCATCTTTGCAATACCCTTGAGCGAAACTGTGGATTGTCCTGTTTCCTGGGAATACAGATAAGTTTCTGCATTACATAATACAAATAAGAAAGCGGCAATGATAAAAATCCTATTTAAACAATTCATAAATTCCCAATCAATTATTAATAAATAAATATAATCATTTAATTATACGTACATCTCAATCTCAGAATTAATTTTACAAGAGTTCAATCAAAAGAGGAATTTAATTCAATAATATGGTTAAAATTTTCTTATAACAAATTCAATTAAAAAAGGCCTACAAAAAAAATTGTAAGCCTTTAAACAAAAATAAAAATTATTTTTTATTTACAATTTTTTAATTCATTACTTTTTATCCGATGTTTTCTTCTTCACCATGGATTTAGAAGTCTTCGTTTTAGATTTTGTCATAGTTTTTGAATTTTTCATGTTTGACTTCATTTTTTTCATTTTATCTTTTTCCCATTTCATGTTTTTCTCTTTACTCTTCATCATTCCCTTTTTTGCTTTCATACCTGACTTCATCGAATTCTTTTCCATTTTACCGGCAGAAGTTTTGGATTTCATTTCGGCCTTTTTCATATCTTTCTTACCGGACTTTTTCATAGACATTGTTGTCTTATTTACTTTCTTTTCAACTTTAGTTTTATCCGGGGTTTTTGTTGATTGTGCATATGATCCGGCAGAGAATCCGAAGAATATAACCATTAACAAAAGCACAAAGGAAAAATTGCGTAATTTCATGATTTACTCCTAGTTTTAATTAAAAGGTTAATTATGATTTTTCCGCATAAAATTTATAACGTTTAAAAGTTGGTCTATATTTCTATAAATCATTTTATTGATTATCACATTTCTATATTATTAATTTTACCGATATTTAGTTTAAGTTATTGATTAATAAACAGGTTATAGGTTGCCTTATAAAGAGAATTAAATGATTATTCTTTCTAACATTTAGTATTTTAACAGTTAATTTTTATATATTAAAAAAATAATATTTTTATCAAATTGAAATTTACGCGGAATTATTAAATGAGCACTCAAGTTAATATGTTTAAAACGAATAGTACCTTATTGAGAACCGCGCTTATTTTAAGCTTTATTACCATAGTTTATAACCTTCTTGAAGGCGGTGTTTCCATTTTCTTCGGCTTAAGTGATGCAACTTTAGCATTGCTTGGTTTTGGCATCGACAGCTTTGTAGAGGTACTTTCTGGTTTAGGTATTGCTCATATGGTTTTAAGGATGCAAAAAAGCAAAGTAAATAGTTGGGATGAATTCGAAAAGCTTGCTTTGAAAATAACCGGAATAAGTTTTTATATTTTAACCGCCGGTTTAATTTTAGGTTCTTTAGTAAATATAATTCAGGGTATAAAACCGGAAACCACAATTCCCGGAATTATAGTTTCAATTATTTCGATCATTTCAATGTATGCTCTTATGACATACAAATTGAAAATAGGAAATGAATTAAAATCGGATGCAATAATTGCAGATGCAAACTGTACGAAAACATGTTTTAATTTATCCATTATACTATTTGCATCAAGTTTATTTTATACAATATTTAAAATTGGCTATATCGACATAGCCGGTTCTCTTTTTATTGCCTATTATGCATTTAAAGAAGGAAGAGAATCAATGGAAAAATCCCGCAGTGATTCAATTCATTGTAACTGCGAAGATGATTGAAAATTATTAATACCGCTTTTATATTTTTAAAGCAGTTGATTTTCCTAACTAATAACTTTTATAAGCACGTGCAAAAAGATAAATAACTTTTTTGCTTATGGCATGTACCGTCTGAAAAATAAATTTGTAATATCAATCCAAAAAATACCTGCGCTCCAGCCTGCAATAACTTCTTCCGGGTTATGTGCGCCTATCAGTATCCGGCTCAAACCTACTATGATAATTAGTATAACCATCGATGTATTTATTAAAAATCTTAAAGATAGATCATGCATCCTTTTAGTAGTAATTAAAGCTAATGAATAAAAGAGAACCAATGACATAAATGCATGTCCGCTCGGAAATCCAAGGTCATTGCTTAAAATAATCTCAAGAAATTGATGAGGCTTATTGCTGTTAAATAAATATTTCAATATAATTAATAAAAATGCAGAACCGAAGATTATTATGAGAAACCTTGTTAATGTCTTAAATCTGTATTGAACAAAAAGCAGACTTATAACAAACATTATAATAAGAATAAATAAAGTGGGGCCGCCTAAGGAAGATATATCGCTGTTTACATCAACAAACCATTTGGGGCCAAAAGTATGCGACCATTTATTAGTAAAACCAAAAATACCGGACATAAAATTGATATAATCTTTCGGATTAATGGCATTAGATATGAAATACATAACTAAGAATATTACTATACAAACAAATAGGATGATAATGTCCTTATAAGAGAACCTCTTCGGGAAATCCATTAAACCTCAATTAAATTTGGAATGACGGAATCAATTTAACTTAATTACAATTTTAAAAATAAAAAATTTATTCGATAAATAACTAAAATGAGGATTTATTATTGATAATTTTAATAAGAAATTGTCGATGAATATAACTTATCCGATGTTTTATATTGAAGTGAATAGGACGCCAAAAAAAATTGAATATTAATTTAATTGTTACCTTTAATCATATTTCCAAAATAAAATGCCCGGCTTTAATAAAATACGTACCTAATAAATATTGAAAGCATATCGGTAATATTAATTCTTGCTTAAAGATGTTTGACTGAGTAATTTTAATTTGATCTTTTTAATACTACTTTGTAATAAAGCACACAATAATATCTAAATTATTTTATATCTTCATAGTAAGGGCATTAAATATTTTTTATTTATTTAACTTTTAATAAATAAATGGAAGAGGAGAGATATATATGCAAAACAAATCTTTATACAAATTTTTTCTAGCCGGTTGTCTTATAATTCTTTGTACATTGCCTATTAAAGCCCAGTTTAAAGATTACGGATTAAAATATGGTTTTCATTTCGATGGTGTTGTTCCGGCAAATGAATTCGATTATTACGGTTATGGTTTAAAGGGTTCTTATTTAGGAAGAATCTTTATTAGATACGAATACGGAAGTGTTGTCCAAGGTGATTTTGGTGTAGGATACGGACAAAATGCCGGATTAGACCTTTTTCACGCTTATTACAAATCTTTAATAATTCCTATTGATTACCGGTTTATTATAAGTCCGTTTAATTCACCTAATTGGAATCCGTATTTATATGCGGGTATTGGTGCATTATATTACGAAAATAAATTTTTACCGGTGTCTGTATCCCCGAATCCGGTTGATAAAAAAGGATGGACTGAAATTATACCCTTCGGTTTAGGGGCAGAATTTAATTTAGGAGGCTCTGTTCTTTTTGACGTCTCTGCAGGCGCAGGTCTGTCCTTAACGGATAACTTAAATTATTACAAGGAAGGAAAAGCCCCTGATGCTTATTACAATTTAGGAATCGGTCTGACATTTGTAAGCGAATCCGGAAATGCAGATAATGATCATGACGGATTAACAAATGCAGAAGAAAAAGAACTGGGAACAGATCCGAATAATCCCGATACTGACGGAGATGGCTTATCAGACGGGGACGAAGTTCATAAATATATGACAAATCCCTTGAAGAAAGATTCCGACGGTGACGGATTAAACGATGGAGATGAAGTAAATAAATACAAAACTAACCCTAATAATGCGGATACCGATGGTGATGGTCTGAGTGATGGTGATGAAGTAATGAAATATAAAACCGATCCAAACAAATTTGATACGGACGGAGACGGGCTTAGCGATGGAGATGAAGTAAATAAATACAAAACCGATCCGAATAAGGCAGATACGGATGGAGATGGTTTAACCGACGGACAGGAAGTAAATCAATACCATACTGATCCTTTAAATCCGGATACCGATGGCGATGGATTAAAGGACGGCGATGAAGTAATGAAATATAAAACAAACCCGCTGAAGAAAGATACCGACGGAGGCGGTGTTGATGACGGTAAAGAAGTTGCACGGGGCACCGATCCTTTGGATCCTAACGATGATATTGTAAAAGTCAAAGCTCCTATTATACTTGAAGGAATAAATTTTGCACTTAATTCCGCTGAAATCACTCCGGAATCCGAACAAACTTTGCAAAAAGCATTAAAAACTCTTCAAACAAATCCGGACATTTTTGTTGAAATAAGAGGTTATACAGATAATTCCGGCCGACGTTCTTCTAACATAAAACTCTCTCAAAGGAGAGCCGAATCTGTTAAAAATTGGCTTGTTAATCATGGAGCAGATCCCGATAAAATAACTGCTGTCGGTTTAGGGCCTGATAATCCTATTGCTCCCAACAATACTCAAGAAGGAAGAATGAAAAATAGAAGGATTGAATTTGTAAGGATGAAGTAAATCTATAAATATAAAAATGCCTCTGTTAAATGCAGAGGCATTTTAGGATAAATTATATAGCGATTACTCTAAACCGTATACATTTACATTATTCGGAAATTCAATCGTATATTTTAAAGGAATGATCTTCTTTTCGCCGGGTTTCAATTTAACATCCCATTTTAATTCCTTGTTGTTGTTTAATTTATCCATATCTATTTTCGGTTCAAGTAATTCAACTTTTATATCCTCATTCATTGCAATCGGAACTTGATCAAAGATTTTAATCGTTTCCTCCGTCTTTCTGTTGTTAGTAATTTGAATTTCATATTCGTAAGTAACTTGCCTACTGCCTCCTAATAAGCCTTTTGATTCCGTAAATTTATTTATTAGCACTTTTTTAATTTGTATTCCGTTATCTATTCCCATTGCTAAAGATAAAGTATCGGAAGGCACTATAGTATTTAAGTATGTTCGATTAATAAAGTCATTATCGACAAAAATATTTATATCACCTTCCAGCAGAGGGTATTCATTTTTATTAACGATTTTTCCTCTCAAATAAACACTCGGGGTAATTTTCGGAATTGAAGTATATGCAAATTCTACGGGCAAGGTTTCAATAGAAATGGTAACTTTATGTTCGCTATTATCGCTCGGAATTGATGTCTTTGCCGGAATTTCAAATGAAGTTGAAAGTTCCTTTGCATATACATTTGTATAAATTACTTTTTTATCAGAGGTGTTTACACTCAAATTGCTCACACTCCTAGCAGCATCTAATTGAATATGGGACCTTTGAGCAGTCACTACAACTTCTTTTGATTGAATAGAAACTTCATTAAGAGGTACTGTAATATTTGCAATGCTTTTTTCTGCAATATTGACTTGTACACTTCGTGCTTGATATCCGATATAAGAAATTCTTAAATTATGAAATCCTTGCGGAATACTGTTAATAAGAAATTTCCCATTATTGTCGGTACTTGATCCCAAACTTGTACCTTCAATAATAACGTTAACACCAACCAATGCTTCACCGGTTGATCTATCAATAATATACCCTGTTACATTTCCGGTCCCGGCAGGCAATCCCCAGTTTTGTTCATAATTTATTTGAAGATCGCCTGTATTTCCGCCTCTGATTTCCGGTTCACTCCGTCTTAAAGGTAATGGTCTTGTATCTATAAACCATCTGTCTAATTCCGGCAAGGTTTTAACGGACATTGGCTCTGCAGTTGAAAGAGTTAACGAAACATCCTTCCAATCTTCTCCTGTTGATTGATGCACCATTCCGAAATAATCTAGTTCGGCCTGCTTTGATTCTGAAATTATTCGTGCATCATAAAGAGAATACCAGCCTGCACTTTGAACCATATAAGATGGATGAAATTTAACTATTCCATTAGCTTCGGTTTCAACGGTTACTAAAACTTCTTTGTAGTTTTTAGATTTCCTTCCCTTGGTTTGGTTAATTTCAGTATTGATCACATTTATCTGCTGCTGGTAATATGTCTTTTTTCCTGTTTGGACTCTTAGCCCTTTATATATTTCTTCCAGATTTTTATCAACAAACTTTAAAATATCATTCCATTCTTTCGTTGAATTAACCTGCAGCAGCATTTTTTCATTCATATATCTTGCAGACTGGGATTTTAATGATTCAATGAAATCCTTTTTACTGTTTAGTATACTAATTTCGTCGGAAGCTATTTGTATTAATTGATTTAATGAATCAATTTTACTTTCCATTGCTTTAATATCTTCCTGCTGAACTTCGGTTGTAAATCTTTGTTCTACTTTCACGTCTAGAATTTTTACAATCCCCTTCCCTTCTGCGGCAATTCGAACGGATGAATTTTGCAAATCGACAGGGAGATTTGAAAATACAATTTCGCTTTTACCTTTTGGTAAATTAATTTCACCTTCACGTATAATCAGTGCCCTGTTTTTAAATATTGTCGCTTCAACAACTTTGGATTTTACTTTAAGTTCATCCTTACAGTAAACGGATGCAGAAAGTATTATTACTAAAAGAAAAATTACTTTTTTCATATTACCCCGCTGATTTAATTAATGATGAAGAATTATGAATGTAATTTTAAAGGAACCCCGTTTATTAATAAATTTGGTTATTTTTATATTACAAGAGAAAAATTATTATATTAAAAAGATATTAGCAAATAAAATTGAAATATAAAGCCTTTTAAGGTATTGATAATTTACAACATTATTAGCTATGTTTTTCATTATGGAAAAATAATTTTTAACAACTCAATAAATCTCCATGGGTTAAATAATTCTTTTTAATCTCTTGTGACTAGTTTTTTATTATTTTTTTTTTGCTTTAGTTCATTGATCGTTATTTCGCTATTCGAGAGAAGCCAACCATCAGAAAAACAAAGCCGATATAAGTATCGGAACAATTATTTCCCTTAACATATTTAACCCGCTTAATTTCTATATAAGTGTAATTCCTTTTTTAAAAGATAAAATTTTATCTTATTGGTATTAGTTTTTTAATCAATGGGAATTAAAATTAAAACTATATCCTCCAGATAGGCTGATTAATATAATTAAAGGAATACCTACTACTAATCCGATGGCAAGAATCCACATCACTGTTTTATCAGAGTCATAAATATCAGTCGAAAAACTCTCTATTTTATTTAGAGGAATTATAATTGAATCAACTGGAGCTAATTGTTTATTATTTTGTCGGCTCATCAATTTGGAATATAGGTAAATGTTCCTATTATCCATACGCCATGGAAATCTGTTAGATGTTTCCGGCGGATTTTGGAGTAAATATTCAGTAGAATCTATAGTGACCAATTTAATTACTTCTTTATCCTTCATGTCCTGGAGGTCATATTTTGAAATTTCCGTAGTTGAATAACATCCCGCTATTTGAAGGAATAAAGCTGGTATAAGTATAGAGGCAATTATTTTTTTCATTTTAATTCCCTTTAATTTTTATGAAAATTTATTTAAGAGATATACGCAACATCAAAATTTTTATATATTAAATTATATTACTCTACTGACCTTATAAGCTTCAATTTACACCAAAATGTTGATCCCCCTTGGGAATTTTTATTTGAATACATTACTTCAGCTTCAAAATAGACATGATTCCCGATGTAAAATCCTTGGCTCTTTGGAGTCGTATCGTCAAATGAACCAAATTCATAGTAATTTATGCCACCGCTTAAATAAACATCAATCATATTACCAAAGTCAACATAACCATATCCATTAGTCATTTGTTTTTGAAGCTGAAATGGAGATGTGGGATTATTGCAACTAATTAGTAATAAACTGATGAAGAATAATATTGGATATATTAATTTTTTCATCATTCTTCCCTCTTTTTACAGAGTCAAATTATTTTTATTTCATGACAATATTGTCAAAGGAATGTCAAAGTTTGGTAAATATACTGTATAGAAGATTTTAATAGTATTTACAAAATAGATTTAAAACTGTCATACGTGCCCTGTATAAGACTTTCACATAGAATTTGGCTTATTATTTAAATGGGGAATATTTAATTATAATTAATTGAACGATATTTGCATAATACTACACCAATATTAATTAAGACCTCCGGAAAAATTCAGATAGGAATTAGCAATCTCTTCATAAATTATTAATGCCAAAAAACCAATGGTGATTAAAATACAAATTAAGGTTAATCCCGGGTCGAACTTTTTAATTTTATAAGATTTGATATCATTTATATCAATAATTTCATTTTCACCCGTTTTTGAAAATCCCTCTAATATTTCTTTTTGCTGATAATATTTACAGCCGTTTTTATTTGGATAAATTAAATGCATAGTAGAATCATTAACATTAATCGCTGCAAAACATTTAACTGCAGATGAATCCAGCTGTAGAAAATTATAACGAGAAACCGTATCGGGAATATTTTTATAAAATCCTTTGATTTTTCTTAATGATAAGATAATTGGCTTTTTATTAGCTGAATAGCCCTCAATTATTTCTCGAGAAGTATCAATAACTGGTTTGTCATTATCAAATACAAAAAGTTCATTATCATTTGAAACTAAGTAGTCATTACCATGAAGATTATAATCATTCAAAGAAATTAACTCAGGAACAGTTTTATATAAATTAACAATTGCCGGAAATGAATATTTAAAACTATTGTCGCTTGTATCAATCCCTGCAATATAATCAATATTACCGAATTGACAGCCTTTATAATTAAATACTATATTAATACCATTTTTAAGTTCGACAGACGTTATTCTATTTTTCTATTTAGTGCTTCGTCTTGCATAACAGTTTGGGACGAGTAACAGCCAACCATTTGAAGTAACAAAGCTGATATTAATATTGAAGCAATTATTTCCCGTAACATATATAACCCCTCTTATCTTACATTTGGATATATTATTTTTTTTATTGTAGTTGTCAAAGAATTGTCAAAAGGAAGTTAAATGATTGTATAGAAATTGAAGAAAAGTATTACTTCATTATAAAAATGGGAAATAATGCAATCAGGATTTTTAATTTTAGAAATACAATTTATTTAAAATAAAAAAAGGCGACTCGGTTATCGCCTTTATTTAACGTGGGCAGAGACGGAA
>JBJKQE010000287.1:0-22369 GCA_046705645.1 Ignavibacteriaceae bacterium
CCATTTTAGGTGATTTAAGACTTCAATTTGGTCAGGATTCAAAGTCATCAAATCATCCTACCTGGTATTTATTGTACGGTTTGGACTATTTAAGAAATGAAGATGATTTTATTATAAATAAAAATCTTTATGGAAATTTCCGTGTTGGAAGGTATTTTTATCTCTTAAAAGAGATAGGAATTGATATAAACATGGGAATTCAAGCTGAAGTTATGCATAAGGAAATAAGAAAAAAGTTACAAGACGCTCCCATAGGCGGCGGAGAATCATCATTTTTACCTGGAGCAGGGTTGAGTATTTTCTTTAATATTTAATGCAATGCAAATAATAATATTGAGTATGGGATTAAAAGCCGGTAATTTTATATAGTGTTTACTTATAAAAAGTTTTTCCCCGGAGATTGGAATTATTTTGCAAAATGAAAAAACATTACCGAATAATTATTAGCATTTCTTTTTTAATTATCATTTTAGGTTACATGGGAATCAATTATGTGGTTGAAAATATTTTACCTTATTCCGCCATTAAGCCGTCCCGATGTACAAAAGAAAATTTGGTAAAATATAATAACGGTATAACTTCACCTAAAGATTTGGGATTGCAATGGAAAGACTTTAATATAAC
Organism: Ignavibacteriaceae bacterium; assembly: GCA_046705645.1. Lineage (GTDB taxonomy): Bacteria > Bacteroidota > Ignavibacteria > Ignavibacteriales > Ignavibacteriaceae > FEN-1297. The sequence continues at coordinate 625 of JBJKQE010000287.1, forward strand.
TGTAAATGATTCTATCAAATTAAAAGGATGGTTTGTATATTCAAATCAAAAACATTCATTTGGAACTATATTTCTTTTGAATGGAATTGCAAGCTGTAAGGCGACGATGTTAAGCACTGCTTATCTTTTAGCCAATAACGGTTTTAATTGCGTCCTATATGATTCTAGAGCGAACGGTGAGAGCGGCGGAACATTTTGTACGTTTGGATATTATGAAAGAAAAGATCTTTCATCATATATTGATTCAACTATTGTACGTTTTCCTAATTCATTGCCCTTTGGTGTATTCGGAAATTCTCTTGGTGCGGCTGTTGTTATTCAAACAATGGCAATAGATAAAAGAATAAAATGCGGAATCGCTGAAAGTCCTTTTGCAAATTTAAGAGATGTCATTCATGATTATTTCGCCAGAATGTTTTTATTAAGGATAAATTTAATTCCTGATGAAGCATTGAAGCACTCCGAAAAAATCGCACATTTTAAAGTTGATGCAGTCCAGCCTGTATTATCGGCGGAAAGTATTACTCAGCCTGTTATGATAATTCACGGGCTGGATGATAAAAATATATCTCCTAAGTACGGAAAAGAAATTTATAATAATTTAGGATCAAAAAATAAAATATGGTACCCCATACCTAAAGGTACACACTTCAACCTGAATATTGTTGGGGGGAAAAGATTAAGAGAAAAGATAATTAATTTTTACAAAAAGTTTATGTAATAAAAAGACATGATCATAGAAGGTTAATTACAGAAAGTCGAGTAATTAAACTTTTAATTTTGTTTTTAAGGAATAAATAAATGAAGCAAGAAAAATGGTTTGATAGAAAATTTAGTTTTACAACTGATCAAAATATCTTTCCGTCAATCATTGAGCGCCTTGACGGCACCCCGGTTCGCCTTGAAGAAAAGTTTAAGTTAATTCCCAAAGAAATATTAACAGTTAGGGTAGGAAATACATGGACAATAAAAGAGAATGCCGGGCATTTTACTGATCTTGAACCGCTCTGGCAGGGCCGTTTGGAGGATATATTAAATGGTAAGAATGAACTAAGGTCCGCTGATCTGCAAAACACAAAGACAAACCTGGCAAATCATAATTCTGTTCCGGTTGAAGAATTATTAAGCGGTTTTAGGCAAATAAGAAAAGAGACAGTCAGGCGTCTTAAAAACCTTACTGAAGAACAAATGTTTCTGTCCGCTCTTCATCCCAGATTAAAAGCACCGATGAAGACAATGGATTTGTTTTTGTTTGTGGCCGAACATGATGATCATCATTTAGCCAGAATTACCGAGTTAGTAAATCTTTTAACAAAAAAGATGTGAATTCAATAAAATGAATATTTTAAATTTGGAAAATTATAGAATAAAACTTTCTTTAACTGCAGTAATCCCGGAAAATTAATATGAATGGTTTAAAACAAATTAGATCGATTTTATTATTATTAATTTTAGTTCTAATTTCAAAAATTAATGCGCAAAGCTGGATAAGAGTAAACCAAATAGGTTACTTGCAAAAATCTGTTAAGGCAGCAGTACTCTGCAGTAAACAAGAAATTTCACCTTCACAATTTGAAATTTGCGATGCACTTACCCTCAAAATGGTTTACCATTCCAATAAAATAAAACCTTATGGTGAATACGGACCTTTTAAAACTACTTTCAGACTTGACTTTTCTAAATTCAAAAAAGAGGGTGCGTATTTTATAAAAGTCGGAGATGTACGATCACCAAACTTTAGAGTTGCAAATAATGTTTATGACGGTTCCGCAGATTTCCTTCTTAAATATATGCGGGAACAGCAGTGCGGTTATAATCCGGTGTTAAAGGATTCATGCCATACTCATGATGGATTTATAATTTACGATCCGCCTCATGATTCAACTTTTATAAATGTTGTAGGAGGCTGGCATGATGCTTCCGATTATTTACAGTATGTAACTACTTCTGCAACTGCCGTATTTCAAATGCTGTTTGCATATCAGCAAAATCCTAATTCATTTGGCGATAAGTTTGACGCAGACGGAAATCCTGGTGCAAACGGAATACCTGATATTCTTGATGAAGCTAAATGGGGTCTTAACTGGCTTGTTAAAATGAATCCTAAAAAAGATATAATGTTTAATCAAATAGCAGACGATCGTGATCATACTGAGTTTAAATTACCGGATAAAGATTCTGTTTATTACGGATTAGACCGTGAGCGTCCGGTTTATTTCTGCAATGGAAAACCGCAAGGCTTGTTCAAATATAAAAATAAAACGACAGGAATTGCATCCACAGCTGGGAAATATGCTTCGGCGTTTGCTTTAGGTTCACAAATTCTGAAAAAGTATTATCCTGAATTTGCAAAGGAAATAAAGCAGAAAGCAATAGATGCTTACGAATATGGTATACAGAATCCGGGTGCCTGTCAGACTGCTCCATGTAAATCACCATATTATTACGAAGAGAAAAATTGGGTAGATGATATGGAATTAGCGGCAATTCAGCTGAACAAAATTACAAATGATAAAAAATATTTGGATGATGCGGTTAAATTCGGAAACCAAGAGCCGGTGACTCCATGGATGGGAGCCGATACTGCACGGCACTATCAATGGTATCCGTTTATAAATTTGGGACATTATTATCTTTCTACAACTTCAAATAACAAAATTGATGAACATTTTATAAAATATTTAAAGGAAGGAATTGATAGAGTATATCAGCACGGGAAGTCAAATCCTTTTTTAATTGGCGTCCCGTTTATTTGGTGTTCAAATAATCTTGTGTCTGCGATTGTAACTCAATGTCATCTTTATTATGAATTGACAAAAGATCCGACTTATCTTCCAATGGAAGCCGCACTGCGCGATTGGCTTTTTGGTTGCAACATCTGGGGTACAAGTATGATTATAGATTACCCTGAAGACGGCACTTCTCCCAAAGATCCTCATTCTGCATTTTGGGTTAAAGCTCATATTAAAATTCCGGGAGGCCTAGTTGACGGACCTGTGTATACAACTATTTTTAAAACTCTGAGAGGATTAATATTAACAAGAACCGATCCCTTTAGCGAATTTCAATCTCATGTGGCTGTTTATCATGATGATTACGGAGATTATTCAACAGATGAACCTACTATGGATGGTACGGCAGGTCTAACTTATTATCTATCTGCACTTCAGAAGGAAGGAAGTGATCCGGCAGAAAAATTAGGATTTGAGTATAATCAAGGCGGAATTATTAGAACCGATATCAATAAAAAAGAAATTCATCTTGTTTTTACGGGACATGAATTTGCAGACGGGCTTGAGAAAGTTAGAGAAGTATTAAAAAAACATCATATAAAAGGAGCGTTTTTCTTTACAGGAGACTTTTATAGAAATCCGAAGTTTAAAAATATTATTGAAAAGCTAAAAAAAGACGGAAATTATTTAGGTGCACATTCTAATAAACATTTGCTTTATGCTACTTGGACGAACCGTGATTCAACACTTGTAAGCAAAGAAGAATTCCTGGATGATTTAAGAGCTAATTATGCTGAGATGGAAAAATTCGGCATAAGTAAAAATTCTGCTAAATATTTTCTTCCTCCATTCGAATGGTATAACAACGACATAAGCAAGTGGTGCAAAGAGGTCGGTTTGACTTTAGTCGATTTTACTCCGGGCACATACTCTAATGCAGATTGGACTTATCCTGCCTTGGGTAAACAATATTTAAGCAGCGATACTATTTATCAGAGAATTTTAAATTACGAAAAGAAAGATCCTCACGGATTAAACGGTTTTATTTTGTTGACTCATCCGGGAACTGATCCGAGACGACCCGATAAATTTTACAATAAACTGGATGAATTAATTACTTTTTTACAAAAGCAGGGTTATAAGTTTACTCTATTAAATAAACATAATAATAGGAAATGAAATTTTAAGATAAATTTGACAGGCGAATGATTATCCGCGATAATCCGTTTCATCTGTGTTCTATTTATTTAAAATTTCAAACCATACCAAATAACATGCGGATAAATCTGAATTACCGGGGAAGGGAAGTGGTAATAGTTTAAATTTCTTTTTAATAAATTCCAGAACCAGCCGTTTCCGGGTAATGCTTCTAAATTCCAATCCAATCCTATGTAGAGGCGATGGTTTCCGCCTCCCATATTATCAAGCTTTTCTACACTATGCCCTACGGTTAAATTTATAAAGGCCGGATAAAATTTTCTAATGCTTCCCGGTAAAAGATTATGAAAATTAATACTTAACCAGTCATAAGTACTTTCATAATCATCAAAAATTACTTTGTTGGAACCCTGTTTAAATCTATCGGACGGATAAAAACTCATTTTAAAATTAAAATTCTTCAGGATTTGTATTTTATCTTGAAGAATATGATAAGCTGAACCGAGTGCGTCGGCGGTAAAGTCTCCCCAGCTAAACCCCCATTGTTTAGAGAAACCGTCGCGTATTTCAACAAAAGTTTCGTAAGCCAGCGCAAAAGAACTTGAGTACCATAAACTTTTTTCTTCGTCGAATCCTGCCCATTCTAATGCTTGTGAATATATATTTGAAACTAAATACGGGAAGAAAAAATGTCCGAATTTATCTTCTCCTAATGCATATGTCCAATCCTGTTTCCATGTAAAATGAAATTTGCTTTTATCACCTTTCCACCAAAGATTGTTTTGTACTGAATAACCATATATTAATGCCCCAGTTGTTATTCCTCCAATTAGCGATAGTTTAGCATAATTTATTTCTTTTTTAGATACTGAATCTTTTTCGGTTTGGGCAGAAGATATAGTAACACCGGTGAAGAAGATAATTATTAAAGCAATATATTTTTTCATTTTTTTACAATATAAGAAAAATTAATTGATAAAATATAAATGCATAGATAAAAATGAAAGGGAAGTTATATTTGTATATAAATATTTTTAAAATTGTTTTTAATAATCAGGTGAATCTATGGAACCTAAATGGCTGAAGTGGGCAAGAAGTTTGGCTGCGATTGCTCAAAACGGATTAACTTATGCTGAAAATGAATTTGATTTAGAAAGATATAAACAGATTAGAGATATTGCCGTTCAAATGATGGCGGAAAATTCCGATGGAGATTTGGAATTTATCAAGGGGTTGTTTGAAAATGCAGTAGGCTACCAGACTCCTAAGGTTGATGTAAGAGGTGTTGTCTTCAAGGATAACAAAATATTATTAGTGAAAGAAAAAATTGACGGCGGTTGGACATTACCAGGCGGATGGGCAGATTCGAATGAATCGCCTGCCGAAGCTATTGAAAGAGAAGTTTTTGAGGAATCGGGTTTTAAAGTAAAAACCGAAAAAGTCTTCGCCGTTTATGATAGAGCAAAACAAGGCCACTATCCGCCGTTCCCATTTCATATTTATAAAATATTTTTTCTCTGCAGCCTAAAGGGCGGAAGTAAAAGTACAAGTATTGAAACTGATGACGTGGATTTTTTTAGTGAAGCTAATATCCCGATGTTATCTGCCTCCAGGACAACCGCTGCTCAAATTCACCGTTTTTTTGAGCATCTTAATAATCCATCTTTGCAGACTGATTTTGATTGATGTAATATTTTTTTGAACAAGAATAAGTATAAACTAAATATTGTTCCATATAATTAAGACAAAGTTTTACAAATTAAGAATAATTACTAATCCTTTTTATTTCCATAAAGTTTTCAGGTTGATCCAAATTTTTAAATCCTAGCTGAGCATAGAAATTATGTGCATCTTTAGTAGCGAGCATCCATCTTTTATATTTTTTAGTTCCGGATAATCCAGAATGGTTTGAATTAATTTCTTACCAATTCCATGGTGTTGATATTTCTCAAGTATAAAAACATCCGCAAGGTAAGCAAAGATAGAAAAATCAGATACAACACGAGCAAAGCCGATCTGTTCATTATTGTAATAAACTCCAAAACAAAGTGAATTCTTGATTGATTTGTCTATAATTTCTGTAGGCCTGCTCTTTGACCAATATGCAGTACTTAAAAAATTGTAGAATAGTTTTAAATTAAGTTTAGATTTATCCGTTGATATGCTTAAACCGTCAAACTTTTCGGGTGTATACATAAATTAATTCCGTTTTGATTATAAAATTCTGATAATCAGACTTATTGATAAGTTAGTTTTTAATTAATTTGAAATGAAACAAGGAAAAAGCAACTCAAATAAAATTAATTTAATTGGAATTGAAGATTTGAGAATAATAGTGCTTCAATGATTTTAACAAAATTCCTATAATACTACAATTAACCGACCCAGTTTTCTGCAAATGTATTTTTGGTATTTAATATTCCCTTTTGTAATACGAAAGTATTCGATTTTACAAGAATTGTCGGTACTTCCGATGAACGCAAAATTTTATTTGCAACACTTCCTGTTGCCATACTGGTAATGCCGGTCCAGCCGTGAGAGGCTATCACTATTAAATCAATACTGTGATGGCGGGAGTATATTAGAATTTGTTCATGCGGTTTTCCAGGATTAAGTGCTTCAATTATTTGAACGCCTTGAAATGATATTTTGTTTATAAACCTTCTAAGTTCTTCTTCGGCATCAAGATACCTTGATCTCTCAAATCTAGATTCGGAAAAGTTATCATTAAAAAGTTTTGAGCGGTTTATTGGCTCAATAATATGAAGTACGTGTATAGCGGATTTATTTTGTTGAGCAACGTAGTGAGCAAATTCTAATGCATTAATGGAATTTTCAGAAAAGTCAGTAGGTACAAGAATGTTTTTAAATTTTAACATCTTTGCCTCCTATTTTAATCATCCCCACTTAAAATAAATATCTTCTTCCTAATCCTAAACTAATAATCCCGTTAATTCCTTTGTTACCTCTGTTAAATCAAATGGCTTGTAAAAAATAGAACTAGCATATTTTCTTAAATTGCTGTCAAAAGCTTTTGAATTATTTTCATAAACGTAAGTTAAGATTATGGGAATTTCCGGATTTTGTTCTCTTAGTTCTTTACATGTAGTTTCAATAGCTTTCGTCGGTTCGGCATCAATTAAAATCATGTCGAAATTAATGTTTTTTGCCATAATCCGCAAAACTTCCAAATTAGTAGTAGTAGTTACGTTATAATCGTTTTGCAAATACATTAAAAGACTCAAACAAATATTTGAATCTGAGCTATATACGGCAATACTTTTCATCACAAAATATCTTACTTGTGTAGAAAAAAATAATTAGAGACTATTAGGTTAAATATAAGAGGCGAATTGCGTGCCAGAAAATATTAATAGTATGTAAGAATTAAATATTTCATTTTTCGCTCATTTTTACTTCTAAAAAGCAAAATGATTATGAGTTAAAAAATAGATATTACTGCATTGTTCCCGCTTGTGAAAATGATTCACCCGGGATTTTAATAATTGAGAAAATGCAATATTAGGCCTTTATATCCAATTCTTTCAACTTTCGGTAAAGCGTTGAGAGACCGACTTTTAAAAGATCTGCGGTTTTTTCTTTATCAAAATTATTATTTTCAAGTGCCTTATAAATGTAATCTCTTTCAAATTTCCTTACTGAATCTTCCAAGGAACCCATCTTCGAAAAGTCGGTTGTGCTCGTTTTTGAATTGAAAACCTGTGGTAAATCCTTAATTGTTATAAAATCGTTTTTACAGAATATAACCGCTCTTTCCATAATATTTTCTAATTCTCTTATTTCACCTTTCCATTCATAAGCCATTAAAGCTCTTATTGCTTCAGGGTCAATTCCTTTAATATTTTTATTCATTTCAGTTCTATACTTGCTTAGAAAGTGATCTGCTAAAAGAGGTATATCTTCTTCTCTATCTTTAAGTGACGGTAAGTTGATTTCGACGATATTTAAACGATAATAAAGATCCTCGCGGAATCTTCCGGTTGTAACTTCTTCTTTTAATTCTCTATTTGTTGAGGCAATAAATCTTACGTTTACGGAAATTGCAGAAGTAGATCCTACCGGGGTATATTCTTTTTCCTGAAGAACTCGTAGCAGTTTTACCTGAAGCTGAAGCGGCAGTTCGCTGATTTCGTCTAAAAATAACGTTCCTCCATCAGCAGCTTTTACCAGTCCTTCCTTATCAGAAATTGCTCCTGTAAAGGCTCCTCTTTTATGTCCGAATAATTCGCTCTCAATTAAGTTTTCGGTTATAGTTCCGCAATTTACCGCAATAAGAGGTTTGCCTCTTCTTTTACTATTATAATGAAGTGCTCTGGCTACTAATTCTTTACCTGTTCCGCTTTTTCCGGTAATTAGTACGGTTGTATCTGTCTCTGCAACGGTTTGAATCATTTCATATATTTTTTTGATAGCAGGGCTTTTGCCTATTATGTTTTCAAAATCAAAATTACGCTGAACTTCTTTTCTTAATAGCCGGTTCTCAAGCAATAAATTCTTAACATCAAAAAGTCTTTTTATCTTAATCAGCAGTTCATCAAATTCCACAGGTTTTAACAGATAATCACTTGCTCCGCTCCTCAATGCACAAATTGCAGTATCTAAAGATCCGAACGCAGTAATTATTATTACGGATGTCTGAATATTTAATTTCTTGATCTCTTCAAGAAGTTCTATGCCTTTCATTTCGGGCATCTCTAAATCGGTAATAACCAGATCAAAGGTTTCCTCTAGGAGTTTATTATATGCTGCCAGTCCGTTTTCAGCTTCCTGAACATAATAACCTTCTTTTTTTAAAACAAAAGTTAATGACTCTCTAATTATATCTTCATCATCAACTACTAATATTCTTTCTGCCATAGCTTTTACCCTTTTCTACGGTTGAATTGGTAGTGTAATTGTAAATGTTGTTCCTTTATTTAATTTGCTTTCCACAGTAATGTCACCTTGGAAACTTTTAACTATTCCATAACTTACCCAAAGCCCAAGACCGGTTCCTTTACCTTCTTTTTTTGTAGTATAGAATGGTTCAAAAACCTTGGATAAATTTTCGTCGGTAATTCCTTTTCCGGTATCATTAAATGAAATGATAACTTCATCATCATTTATGTTTGAATAAACCGAGATTTTATTCTTTTTATTACTTTCTTTGTTTTCGGAGATTGCATCGACTGCATTAAGCAAAATGTTGACAAATATTTGTTGAATTTGGTCGGAAATTAACGGAAGTAAAGGTATTTTATTATTTAAATCCAGATCGAATCCAATATTTTTCGCTTTTGCGCCTACTTTTATTATTTCTACAGCTTCAACAATATTTTGATTAATATCTGTTAATTGCAATTCATAATTCGAAGGTCTGGAAAAATCAACCAAATCTCTTATTATTTTAGATATTCTGGTAACCTGCTTTTTAATTAGCTCTAATTTTTCTTTGGCAAATTCATCTGTTGTTGATCTTTGAACAACTTGAACCAAAGCGGAAATGGAAGCAAGAGGATTTCCAACTTCATGTGCTACACCGGCAGCGAGCGTGCCAATGCTTTCCATTTTTTGAGTATGAATTAATTGTTTTTCCAGTATTTTTTTTTCTGAAAGATCCCTATGTATGCCGAAATATCCTGTTACCTTTCCCTCGTGATCCAGTATCGGTGAAATTAATAACTGTGTATAAAATGGTTCACCAGATTTACTTTTATTTTCAACTTCACCAACCCAAACTTTTCCGCTTGATATCGTGTTCCACATTTTGGACCAGAATTTTTTAGTATGTTTTCCGCTGCTGAAAATATTGGGATTTTTACCTATCAATTCTTCCCTGCTATAACCGCTGGCATTTACAAAAGCGGGATTTACATATACCATTTTACCCTGCAGATCTGCAATTTGCACGGGATTAACCGTATTTTGTGCAACATAATAAAACTGCATTAGTTCAATTTCTCTTTGCCTAACGGCGGTAATATCTTTTGCTAGTACAAAACAACTTTTATGTATTTGTTGTTTCGTATTAAATGAGTATGGCGTGAAAAACAAATCCACATCATAAATCCTGCCGCCGGATTTAAATTTAGAATAAGTACTAATATCTTTTATACCTTTTACACTTTCGTTAAATAAAGATTTAGTCTTTGGAATAAAAGATGGTTCAACAAGATCAAAAAAATTTTGACCCTTCAGGCTGCTGTCAACTATTTTTAAAGTATCATAGACCGCATTATTCAAAGCTAAAATCTCTCCACTTTCTGTTATGATAAAACACATATCAAGAAATGATTCAAATAATTCAAAGTCGAAATTGAATTCTTTTTTCATTTGTTATCTTTGCTAAGTTTTCAAATAAATAATGATTAGACTACTTTCTGCAAAGATAAAAAAACCAATATTGTAAAGAAAACAAGCAATTAACCATTTATAATACAAAATTTATAAAACTATATACAAAATGATGCCAATATTTTCTTCCATTTTAGTTAAATTGTATCATTAATATGAATGTTTAAGCAAATTACTGATAAAATAATTTTACTTTTAGCATTACTTAAATAAATGTTTCCCAATGGTGAGAAATTCATATTTTGAGCTTCCAAGCACTGAGAAAGGAAATTAAATGATGTTAAATGTCATGTTTTGATTTTAGTAAAAAAAAACATTTTTAATTATTAAGCTGGACAAAGTTAAATTGGAATGAAGATTGTATACTAATTGTGTGATTAGTAGTCTTTGTGAATTTGAGCACACTACTATATGTTACAAAAACGATTGATAATGTGAAAAAGATATTTATTGTTCTTTTTGTATTGTACAATGAGAGTAAATTCATTTCTTAAAAAAATCTTGAACTAAATTATTGATTTTTAGGAAGTTTGATAACACGTAATTTTAAAGGGGAATTGAAATAAAAGAATTGGCTGAATATTTGGACTCAATCAACCAAATCTTTATTCAAATTAAAAAGTAATGATTAAAAATATTGCCTCTCTTCTTTAAGCCCACCTTGGGGCATAGTGAATGTTGATCCGCAAGTAGACCACTATGCTCCAAATGTTTTTTTAAAAGGATTCAATATCCTGAAAGATTTTTTAATTTCAACCGATTGTTTTCATAATCATCTCTTTAATAACCAGCTTTACAAATTATACATTAATTGAATCATATTGACTTTAGAAAGGGATCAATCAATCTTTGCAATTGTGCAAATTCGATTAAGAACGCATCATGACCAAATATAGAATTGATTTGAACGAATTGAGCATTATGAATCTTTGATGCTATTTCGATTTGTTCACTAACTGGGTAAAGAATATCGGTCGATATACCGATATTTAAACTTTTTGTTTTTATACTTCCAAGTGCTTCTTCTACGGATCCCCTATCATATCCTACATCGTGCAGATCCATTGCGTTCGATATATACAAATAAGTATTGGCATCGAATCGATTGACTAATTTTTCTCCCTGATATTTCAGATAATTTTCAATTTGGAAGCTATCTCTCTTATTAAAAACATTACTAACGCCGGAAAGAATTTCCCTGCCGAATTTTGAATTAAAGGATATTCCGCTGCGGTAACTGATCATAGCAATCTTGCGGGCAAGGCTTAATCCTTTAAATGGCTGAGATTTGTAACTCCCGTTTTTCCATTCAGCGTCGTTTATTATTGCATCTCTTGCAGTTTCATTTAAAGCAATACACCAGGGCGAATGCTTTACCGAAGTAGCAATTGGTATCATGGAATGAATAAATTCAGGATACATAATTGCCCATTCTAGAACCTGCATACCTCCCAATGAACCGCCGGCAGCAGTAAGTAAATTTTTGACACCTAATTTTTTAAGTAGCTGATATTGAACGGTTACCATATCGCGTACAGTAATTGCAGGAAATTTAATTCCGAATTTTTCACCTGTAGCCGGGTTAATCGAGACCGGACCTGTAGTCCCATAACAACTGCTTAAAAAGTTCGGGCAAACAACGAAATATTTTTCCGTATCGAATACTTTGCCGGGACCAATTAATTCGTCCCACCATCCCGTTTTGCCTAAGTACATTTGATTGTATTTAAATAGAAATTCTTCGTGTTTTGAATTTTCAACTTCGGATTCTGTTATTATTCCGGCTGCATGTGCATTTCCGGTTAATGCATGACAAATTAATATTGCATTATCTCCGTAGCTGTTTAATGAGCCGTATGTTTGATATGCAACCTTAACAGAGTTAAGTTTTTCTCCAGATTCAAGTTTAAATGAATCATTACTATTCAATAGTTCAATAAATCTGGTTTTTGATTCTATTTGTATCGATTCTTTCAGTGCTGTTTCCATTTTAGTTTTTCTGAGTTTTAATTTAAGAATAAATATTATAATAAAATTATTCTAACGGGAGTGTTAAAAAAAATTCACTACCCGTTAGAAAATTAAATTTGCCTAAACGCTAACAGCTTGCTTTACTGCTGAATTTATTGCTTCATCAAAATCTTCAATGATATCATCAATATGTTCTAATCCTACCGAAACTCTTATTTGTTCCGGTAAAACTCCTGCTTCTTTTTGTTCTTTGTTGCTGAGCTGCTGATGTGTAGTTGATGCAGGATGAATTACAAGAGTTTTTGCGTCTCCTACATTTGCCAATAAGCTGGAAAGTTTTACGTTATTAACAAATTTTTTACCTGCATCAATTCCGCCTTTAATACCGAATGATAACATAGAGCCGAATAAACCTTTCCTTAAATATTTTTTAGCTGTTTGATGATATGGGTGGCTTTCCAAACCGGGATACCAAACCCACTCAACTGCTGGGTTTTGTTCGAGCCATTTTGCCAAAGCCAATCCGTTTTGGCAGTGTCTATCGATTCTAAGTGAAAGAGTTTCTAATCCTTGAAGCAACAAAAAAGAATTAAACGGACTAATTGCAGGGCCAAGATCTCTTAATCCTTCAACTCTAGCACGAATAATAAAAGCGATATTTCCGAACTGAGAACCTTTACCGAATATATCATTAAAAACCAAACCATGATAACCTGGTGACGGTTCTGTAAAAATAGGGAAGTTTCCATTTCCCCAATCAAATTTTCCCGAATCAACTACTACGCCGCCTATTGAAGTTCCATGTCCGCCAATCCATTTTGTTGCAGAAGCAGTAATAATATCGGCACCGTGATCAAAAGGCCTAACTAGATATCCTGCAGCACCAAAAGTATTATCTACGATTAATGGAATACCGTGACGGTGAGCTATTTCGGCTATCTCATCAATATTCGGAACGTTTAATTTTGGATTGCCGATTGATTCAATATATAGTGCTTTTGTTTTGGGATCGATTAACTTTTCAAATTCCTGCGGATCGTCTCCTTCAACAAATTTTACATTTATTCCAAGCCGCGGCAGAGTTACTTTAAATTGATTGTAAGTTCCGCCGTATAAAAGGCTTGTAGAGACAATATTTTCTCCTGCTTGCGCTATAGTAGTTACAGCAATTAATTGAGCTGCCTGGCCTGATGCTGTGGCTAATGCGGCTGCTCCTCCTTCAAGTGCAGCTATTCTTTTTTCAAATACGTCGGTGGTCGGATTCATAATTCTAGTATAGATATTACCGAATTTCTGAAGCGCAAATAAATCTGCCGCATGCTGTGCATCGTTAAAATTATACGACGTAGTCTGATAAATCGGAACTGCTCTGGCGCCTGTTGTAGGATCAGGTTCCTGTCCCGCGTGCAATTGCAAAGTTTCAAACTTGTAATCGCGTTTTTCGTTTTCCTTGCTCATTGTTCTTTCCTTTCATATATGATTTGATGTTTATGTGAAAAACTCATTTAACTTCTAAATTTTTGTCAGTTAAAACTCTATTCAAAAAAAAACCTCTTCGGAAAGATTAATCGAAGAGGTTTTAATAACTTCTTCTCTCATCTTTCCCTTGCTGATTCAAAAATCAGCGGGCAGGAGGTAGCACCATGACTCCCGGTTATGCCGGAACGGTTGCTAAGGTTTCGCAGGGCCTGATCCCTCAACCTTTCTCGATAAGAGCCTTATTATGTAATAATTATTTATGTCATATTTAATAAAAAACCCTTCTCAATTTATTTATCGGGAAGGGTTAAGTCTAAAATTTTATTTAATTAAAGATTAGGCTGTGACCTCCCGCGATGACGTACACATCATCATACAGCAGCAACACATACCCATCATGTTTTTATTCTCTTTAATATTTTTAATTTCGTTGTTCATTTTTATCGTAGGCAAAGATAATGTATTAAATTCCTTATGTCAATAGAAAATTTATTTTATTTATTTTTTTTGAATTCAATGTGATATAATTAATAAATTAAAAATTTTAATCACTATTCTCCGCTATAAATTTTAGACGCTTTATCCGCAGAAGTCGTGATTCCTTTTATCATCGCAGAGCTGAATCCATTATGTTCCATTTGATTCAAGCCTGAAATTGTAATTCCTCTTGGAGTTGTTACTTTGTCTACTTCACTTTCAGGATGGCTATTTGTTTTAACTAAAAGCGAAGCCGCTCCTTTTGCTGTTTGCGCAGCCATAAAAATTGCATCCTCCGAATGAAAACCTATTTCAATTCCTCCCTGGGAAGCAGCCCTTATTGCACGGAGGAAAAATGCTATACCGCAAGCGCATAATGCAGTGGCAGGAACCATAAGCTCTTCTTCTATTATCAAAGTTTTACCAACCGAATCAAAAATTTCTTTTGCAATAGTGAGTGCTCCGTTGGTTTTTGTATCTGATGCAAGGCATGTCATTGACTCTTGAATTGCAATAGCAGTATTTGGCATTGCTCTTACAACCAGTACATTTTTTCCGGTTAATTCTTTTATCATTTTTATGCTGGCTCCCGAAACAACGGATATTATTAAATGCTTTTTCTCATCAATCACATCTTTAATATCTAATAATAACTCACTTAATTGTTTTGGCTGAACTGCAATTATTAAAATTTCAGAATCGGCAGTAGCTTTTTTATTGTCGCCGGTAATTTTAAAGCCTTTTTGAGAATAGTCTTTTAAAGAATCTATTTTTCTCTTAGTTATATATATTTTCTCAGAGGGATATAAATTGGAAGTTTCTAACCCCTTTGCTATTGCTAATCCAATATTACCGCCGCCTAATATTGCTACCTTTTTTTTTGTTTCCATTTTGTTTCCTCTCTTAAATAAATTTAGGTTAGTGAATTATAATTTTATTATTTCATTAAAAATTCTTTAAACATTTTAAACTCACTTGAAATTTTTATTGAGTGCTTTTCTTTGGATAAACACATTTTTAACCTATCAGGTAATTTTATTTTTTCGTCTAATGATTTTTCTACAACATCCGCAAATTTCCCTGGATGCGCAGTTTCTAAAATAATCCCATTGAATGAGCCTAAATTTAATTCTTCTTTATAACTTTTCAATGCCAAGTATCCTACTGCGCCATGCGGGTCAATTATAAAATTATAATTTGAATATACTTCTTTCATCGCCGTAATCGTTTCTTCATCTGCAAAACTTTTGCTGTAAATATCATTTTTTATTTGTTGATGATCATGATTATATAAATCCAGAATGCGTTTAAAATTACTTGGATTGCCGACATCCATTGCATTAGATATCGTCTTTACAGAAGGTTTCGGGTTATACTCCGATGTCTCAAGATATTTCGTGAAAACATCATTCGAATTTGTTGCTGCAATAAATCTAGTAATAGGAAGTCCCATCCTTTTTGCAATTAAGCCAGCAGTAAGATTGCCGAAATTTCCGCTGGGCACAGAGAAAATTGTTTGAAGATTTTTATCAATCATTTGAGCATAAGCATTTAAATAATAAAAGGTCTGCGGAAGAAGTCTTGCCAAATTTATTGAATTAGCTGATGATATTTTTTTTATTGAGGTTATATCCTTATCCAGAAAGGCCTGTTTAACTAATCTCTGGCAGTCATCGAAAGTGCCTAATACTTCGAGTGCTTTTATATTTTTATCAAGAGTTGTAAGCTGCTGTTCCTGTATCTTACTAACTTTATTACTCGGATATAGCAGAACTACATTTATTCCGTCAACATTATAAAATCCGTTTGCAACTGCGCTTCCGGTATCACCGGAAGTGGCTACTAAAATTGTGATTTCTTTATTTGAATTATTATTCAAATAAGCCAAAGTATTTGCCATGAACCTCGCACCGAAATCTTTGAAAGCAAGAGTTGGTCCATGAAAAAGTTCCAATATATTAATTTGCCCGTTAAGTTGAACTAGCGGAGCTTCAAAAGTAATTGATGAATTAATTATTTTTTCAAGTTCGGATTTTGGGATATCTGAATTAAATAAATTATCTGCTACCAGGAATGAAATTTCCTTAAAAGAGTATTTGGAAATATTATTAAAAAAATCTTCCGGCAGAACTCTTATTTCAGAAGGCATATACAAGCCTCCATCATCGGGGATTCCTTTAGTAACAGCTTCTCTAAAAGAAACAATATTGTCTTTATTATTTGTGCTGTAGTATTTCAATCGATTACTTTCGGACCTTCTTTATTTATTTTAGAAAAATAAAGATCGCCTTTTATTTTAAGTGCTTTTAAAATATTTCCCATTTCATTTCCAACTCTTTCTGCAATGCTCTTAGATCTACTGAAAGCAAAAATCGATGGTCCTGAACCGGAGATGCTGCATCCCAAAGCGCCGGCTTCAATAGCGGCATTTTTAATTTCATCAAACCCCGGTATTAATATTGATCTAATCGGCTCAATAATTACATCCTGCAAAGATCTTCCAATTAATTCGTAATCACCGCTTGTCAATCCTGCTACTAAACCTGCAACGTTTCCCCATTGCTTTACTGCATCTGAAAGAAGAACTTGCTTTCGTAGAATCTTCCTTGTATCTGCTGTATTAATTTCCAGATGAGGATGAAGAATTGTACAAAATAAATTTTTTGGAGTTTTTATATTTATTACATCCAAAGGATTGACACTTCTAACTATAACAAAACCTCCCATTAAACAAGCAGAAACATTATCTGCATGAGGAGTACCACCGCAGGTTAATTTTTCTCCTTCTAAAGCAAATGGCAAAAGTTCGCTTTTAGTGAGCGGCTTTCCTAGAATTTCATTTAGTGCAAAAACACTTGCAACTGCGCTTGCCGCACTTGAACCGAGTCCGCTGCCAAGAGCCATCTTTTTATGAATTTCTATTTCTAATCCTTTTCCAAAATTTAAATGTTTGGCTAATGCAATTAGAGAAAGTCCCGCAGTATTTTTTATCGGATCTAAAGGGAGTTTGCCGTTTTCTCCGGTAATTCTTGAAATACTTATTCCTGTTTTATTCTTAATTTTCAAAATAAGTTCATCACCCGGCCAGTCTATAGCGAAACCCATTACATCAAAGCCGCAGCTTACATTTGTAACTGACGCCGGCGCAAATACTTTTATTTGATTTTTCATTTCAATTCCGATTAAATAATAATATCGAAGAATAAGTTTTCAAATAATTTTTATAGAACTTTCATTATTAGAGATAGCCTTTTGCTTTCATTAATTCTGCACATAACAATGCACCACCGGCTGCTCCTCTATTTGTATTGTGAGAAAGCACTACAAATTTGTAATCGAATAATGAATCTTCTCTTAATCTTCCGATAGAAACTGCCATTCCTTTATCTAAATTTCTATGAATTCTAGGCTGAGGATATTTATCTTCCTCAAAATAATAAATCGGTTTTAGTGGAGCTGTAGGAAGATTTAATTTTTGAGGTTCGCTTGAAAAATGATTCCATGCTTTTTTAATTTCATCAATAGAAGGTTTTTTCTTCAATTTTACCTGAACACATTCCATGTGTCCGTCAAGCACTGCAACTCTATTACATTGAGCGCTGATTTTAATTTCATTATCGATGATTTTATTTTCTTTAAAAGTTCCGAAAATTTTTAGCGGTTCTGATTCTAATTTCGGTTCCTCTCCTGAAATGTATGGAATAACGTTATCTATAATATCAAGACTTGCAACTCCAGGATATCCGGCTCCAGACAAAGCCTGCATAGTAACTACATTAACAGATTCCAAACCGAAATTATCCAGCAATGGTTTTAATGCAAGTACCATTCCTATCGTAGAACAGTTTGGATTTGTGACAATACAACCGCCATTATAATTTTGTGTTTTTATAATTCCTAAATGATCCGGATTTATTTCAGGAACTAAAAGCGGGACATCTTTATCCATTCTATGGTTCTTTGAGTTTGAAACAACGTAATATCCTTTTTTAGCAAATGCTTCTTCTATTCCTCCTGCAACACTTGAATCCAATCCAGAAAATACCAGTTTACTTTTTAAATTGGGTTCGCATTCTTGAACCGTAATATTGGCAATATCTTCAGACAGTGGCGTTGATAAAATCCAATTGACCGCATCTTTATAAGCTTTGCCTGCAGATTTTTCGGAAGCGGCTAATTCGGTGATTTTAAACCACGGATGATTTGAAAGCAATTCAATAAATTTTTGACCAACACTTCCCGTAGCACCAAGTACTCCTACAGGAATTTTTTCATTAGATGACATTTTTATTTCCTCAACAAGTTATTCATTTTAGATTAATTTACATTTGTCAATGGTGAAATGTTAAATTTATAAACTAACCTTCACCAATTTCACTTATCACTAGCTCAAAAAATTTGCTGTCCTAATTATATCCGAAAATACTCCAGCAGCTGTAACATCTGCACCTGCACCAGGACCTTTAATTACTATCGGACGATCCTGGTAATGCTTTGTTGTAAGTGCTAAAATGTTATCACTTCCAGATAAAGAATAGAATGGATGGTCTTTGCTTACTTCCTGCAAAGTGATTTTAGCTTCATTTTTTTCCAAGCGGGCAATGTATCGTATTGCATGTCCTTTTTGTTCTGCAGTTTTTCTCTTTGTTTCAAAATAATCATCTGATAATTCCAGTTTCTTAAAAAAATCTTCAACTGATTTTGACTGCCTTGCATTTTTCGGAACTAAATTATCAACTTTAATATCTTCTAATTCAAGGGATGACCCTGTCTCTCTAGCTAGAATTAATAATTTTCTAGCTACATCTTGACCTTTCAAATCTTCTCTCGGATCTGGTTCTGTGTATCCTTTTGCTTTTGCTTCTCTAACAATCTGACTAAAAGCTTTGCCTTTTGTGAATGAGTTAAAAATAAAACTTAAGGTTCCTGAGAGAATTCCTTCAATTTTTAATACTTTGTCACCGCTGGAAACAAGATCTTTTATCGTGCTTAAAATAGGAAGCCCTGCACCGACATTAGTTTCATAAAGAAATCTTACGTTATGTTTTAATGCAGCAGTTTTAAGTTCCTGGTAGTATTTAAAACTGCTTGAGTTAGCTTTTTTGTTAGGAGTTACAATTGAAATACTCGAATCAAGAATTTCTTTATACCGGGCAACAACTTTGTCGCTGGCTGTACAATCAACAAAGATGCTGTTTGGTAAATTTAATTTTTTCATTTCATCTATAAAAACATCAAGATTAGTTTTGCTGCCTTTATCAAATAATGGCCCTTTCCAATCGGAACTGTCGATATAGTTTGAATTGATCAGCATTTTTCTGCTGTTGGCTAAACCTATCACCTTAACGTTTAATAAATATTCTTTCGCTAAAAAATCTGCTTGATTATTAATTTGATTTAATAAAGTTCCTCCGATTAATCCTGTTCCAACAATGTAAAGGTTTACTGTTTTAGCTATTGATAGGAAGAATGCGTCATGCAGTGCATTTAAAGCTTTGGCTTCATCATCTTTGGAAATAACGGTAGAAATATTTAACTCGGATGAACCCTGCGCAATAGCAACTATGTTAACTCCGTTTTTGCCGAGCGCTTGAAAGACTTTACCGGAAATTCCCGGAGTTTTCCGCATATTTTCACCAACGACCGCAATGATTGAAAGGTTGTGTTCAATTAGCGGTTCATAAATTAATTTTTCTTTTATCTCGAAATACAATTCTTCTTGAATAGCTTTTTTTGCCAAACCGGAAACTTTGGGCATTACTGCAATACACAAAGAATGTTCTGATGAAGCCTGTGTTATTAAAATTATATTTATTTGTTTAGCCGCTAATGCTGTAAAAATTCTTTGAGCAATTCCGGCAACTCCAATCATACCGCCGCCTTGAATTCTTAAAAGAGCAATTTCATCTATTGATGATATCCCTTTTATAGAAAAGTTATGTGAATTACTTTTCCCGTTTATTATTGTTCCTTCGAAAGAAGGATTAAAAGTATTTTTAATTCTAATTGGAATTTTTTTATCAAGAGCCGGCTGCATTGTCGGCGGATGAATTACCTTTGCGCCGAAGTGCGATAATTCCATTGCTTCTTCATAAGTCATACTCTTTAACGGAAAAGCCTTTTTAACTTTTTTAGGATCGGCTGTTAATACGCCGTCTACGTCTGTCCAGATTTCTATTTCTTTTACTTTGAGTGCGGCACCAAAAATTGATGCTGAGTAATCGGAGCCGCCGCGGCCGAGAGTAGAAGTTTCATTATTAAAAGTTGATCCGATAAAGCCTGTGATGATTTGAATTTTATTGTGGAATTCAAAATATTTCTTAATGTTCTTATAAGTTAATTCAAGATCCACCTTTGCATTACCGAATGATTCATCAGTTTTTATAAGCTGTCTGCTGTCAAGGAATTCACAGTTGATATTACTATCTTTTAATGAATTTGATATTATGAAAGCCGATAGTCTTTCTCCAAAACTTAAAATAAAATCCTGTGTTCTTAGAGATAGTTCTTTTACAAGAAATAAACCGTGAAGAACATCTTCTAGTTCATTTAAATTAAGTTTTAATTGAGCTAGAATACTGCTCTGGCTTTTTACTGCCAATACTTGTTTTGCAATTGATATATGCCGCTCTTCAAGTTTTTTAAACATTTCAAGATATTCTTGATTCCCATCGGCAGCAGTTTGACTCATTTTTATGAGTTCATCAGTTACTTTGTGAAAGGCAGAGAAAATTACTGCAATCTTTTTATTTTCTTTGAGTGATTGTTTTATAATGTTTGTTACATTTTTTATTTTATCGGCATTCCCGACCGATGATCCGCCAAATTTTAATATCTTCATTTTTCTTTACCTTAAAAGGATTAGAGTAATTATATAATAAAAAAACCGGCTCCTTTTGTTGAAGCCGGTTTATCAATTTCTTTTAATAAAAATTTACACAACCAGGCTTCAGCCTCCAGGCATACCGGTAGTAGTGGTTGTGGTAGACATACAGGATAATTGGTAATATGTAATTTTATTTAATTTCATGCTTTTAAATTATGCGCAAAAGTAATACTTAATTATTTTTTTGTCAAATTATAATTTATAAAAATAATTGTAAATCACTTTTAATTTGCCAAATGAATTGACGCAAAAATGGAAAATGTTTTGTTTTTCTTCAATATTGAAAGAAAATTCTATTTTTCAGTTACTTTAAAATTATTTTCGAAAAATCTATTAATTTATTTAGGCGATCTAATGGAAATACATTAATTTTATCTAAATCCAAAAGTGATTTTTAACGAATTAATAAAATTGAATAAATATTCCAAATTTGATTAGGGTTTTCTTTCAATGTTAATTTAATGTTAACAAGCTCAATTTATTTTGTAATGATGAATTATTTACTTGACAAACAAATTTCCATACTTTATTTTGTAAGTTAATAAATTAATGAATATGAAAAACGCGATAAAAAATACAAAAATGAAATTAGCCGTAGTTAGAATTAATGACGGCCGTCGCGTAATAGTGGACAATTCAATTAATATCCTTTCTTTGGATATCATTCTAGGGATTTCTATTATTATTA
>JBJKQE010000288.1:0-8880 GCA_046705645.1 Ignavibacteriaceae bacterium
TTTTATGTTAAGTTTATTTTCAATAATATATTTTGTCAGTTTGTCTTCTTCCGTCTTTTGTGAACAACCCGGATCGATTATGACACTTTCTTTAGAGACTTCATCCCAAATTACAAAAGTATTTTCCGTAAAAAAATTAAAGACAAATGATTTTACTATAAGCATTGTTTTTACCTTATTATTTATTTCAGGAAGTTCTTTTTTAGTCTAGAATTTATATTTTTTGTATAGGTATAGTAATTATCCTTAGTTTCTTCAATTGAATCTCCGCCGAATTTAAGTAAAAAATATTTTGCCAGGCTCCATGCCAGCATAGATTCCGCAATAACAGCACATGCGGGTACTGCTACAAAATCACTTCTTTCCCTTCTGGCATCAACCCGTCTCATACTTTTTAAATCAACACTTTCAATCGGACTCATCAAAGTAGCGATTGGTTTCATAGCCGCGCGAACTATAATAGGCAAGCCTGTTGATATACCACCTTCAATACCTCCAGCGCGATTTGTTCTTCGACTAAGAGATTCTCCTTTCTTAATAATTTCGTCATGAGATTCAGATCCAAACTTTTCAGAGGAATCAAATCCTGTTCCTATGGCTACTGCCTTAACCGCATTGATAGACATAATTGACTGTGCAATTTCAGCATCAAGTTTGGTATCATAATGAACGAAGCTCCCTAATCCGACCGGAAGCCCTGTTGCTACTGAAATAAAAGTTCCGCCTAATGTGTCGCCTTTTTTCTTAGCCAGTTTTATTTTGTTTATAATTTTTGTCTCTTGCTGTTTATCTAAAACTCTAACGTCACTTAAATCAGATTTTACAGATAACTTCCAGCCTGTAAAATTTTTTGGTAGTTTGTTATTATATAAACTATCGGCAAAATTATTTTCAGGGTATATACCCCCAATACTTTCAACAAAACTTCCGATCGATATATTAAATTCGCCTAAAAATTTTCTCGCTACAGAACATGCGGCTACTCTAGCTGCAGTTTCTCTTGCACTTGAACGCTCAATTGAATTTCTAATATCATCAAAGTTAAATTTAGCTACACCGACTAAATCTGCATGACCGGGACGTGGTATTGTTATTTTCTCTACTTTCGATTTCTTTTTACCTGAAGTCATTTTATCCGCCCAATTTTCCCAATCTCTATTTCTTATAAGTAAGGAAATCGGGGTACCTAATGTTTTTTGAAACCTTATACCTGAAATTATTTCAGCAGTATCGGTTTCAATTTTCATTCTTAATCCTCTGCCGTATCCGGCCTGTCTTCTCTTTAAATGAAAATTTATATATTCATTTTCTATTTTAAAATTAGAAGGGAACCCTTCTATAATTGTTGTTAACCCTTTACCGTGCGACTCTCCGGCTGTAAGAAATCTAATCATAAATTTCCAATAAAATAAAAGTTAAATATATAAAAAAACGCCCGAATAAACGGGCGTTGTTTAAAAAATATTTAACTCAATCAAAAATTATTTCTTAGGTATTTGAAGGCCTATAAACATGCTATTGCCTTTGCTGTCTTTTACCTTTAATAAAATTGCGGAACCTTCTTTATCCTTAACAAGTTTTTTAAATTGTTCCACATCTTTTACATCTTTTTTATCTGCTTCAGTAATTACAAGGCCTCTTCCAAGATTCTGATTTTGTGCCGGACCGTACGCAGTTACATCGGAAATCATTACTCCGTTAGATACTTTGTATTGAGTCTTTTCATCTTGAGTTAAATTCCTAACCGTCATGCCTATAATATCCAAAGTTGCAGAATTCAATTGGGAATTATCCTTCTCGCCCTGATCATTATTAACAACCGGTTCGGTTTTACTTTCTTCCTTGTTTGCTTTAAGAGTAACCTTGCGGTCAATTTGCTTTCCGTCCCGGTATATAGTTAGATCAACGGTTGTCCCTGCAGTTTTGGTTGCAATAATACTTTGAAGTTCATTGGGCTGGTTAACCTGCTTGCCGTCTACTTTAAGAATAATATCTCCAGCTTTAATATCCTGTTTTGAAGCAGCGCCGCCGGGGACTATACCCTGAATTATAACGCCTTCAGGTTTATCCAATCCTAATGACTGCGCCATTGCATCGTCAACATTGCCTATTTCTATTCCTATGTATCCTCTGTTTACTTTGCCGTAAGCAATTAATTCTTTTGCTACAGTTTTAACAATGTTTATAGGAACAGCAAAACCATAACCTATAAAACTATCAGTACCTGCAGTTGCGATAGCAGAGTTCACACCGATTACCGCGCCGGACAGATCAACCAATGCACCGCCGCTGTTTCCCGGATTTATAGGAGCATCAGTTTGTATATAATCTTCTATACCGTATTTTGAATTTATTAGATGTAGCTGTCTTCCCATCGCACTTACAATTCCGGCTGTAACAGTAGAAGTTAAAGAAAGAGGATTCCCGATTGCCATTACCCATTGGCCTACTTTAAGGCTGTCGGAATTTCCAAGGTAAGCAGCAGGCAGATCATTAGCATCAATTTTAATAACAGCTAAATCCGTATTAGGATCTGTACCAACAACCTTGGCAGTGAAAACTCTTTTATCATAAAGACCAACTCTTACCGAAGTTGCATTTTTGACAACATGGTAATTCGTAACAATATATCCTTTCGGTGAAATAATTATTCCGCTGCCGGAACCTTCTTCTTCTTTAGGGAGATTATTGAACGGGAAAAAGAAAAAATTACCGTGCGGATTATCGGTCTTGGATACAACTGTAATTTGTACAATTTCGGGCGTTACGGTTTTTGCTACTTCAATAAATGCTTTACTGAATGAATTAGCATCTGCATTTAGTTTTACGGGTGGTTCCGGTGATCCTATTGTAACATCAGCTAAACTAGGTCTTACTAATCCAAAACCGGATACTAAAATGGCGCCAAATATAATTCCTATTATTATTAATGCTAAGGCACCCCATAAACCTTTAGATTTCATTTGATTCCTCCGATTATTTTCTAACTTAAATTATTTGTAATTATCTTGATTGAAAATATTTTTTATTTAAATAATTGAATTGCTTGTATACCTTTGAAATCCGGAATATGATATGTTAAAAATCTTTCCATAAATACAATGGCTTTTTGTGCAATTATAACATTGGGTTTTTCAATCTTTTTACTGTTCTTTAGACAAATTAAGTGATTAAAAAGTTCCGAATTTATATAGTAGGATTCCACCTGATTTTTCCTACATTCGCTGCAAAAAATACCCATTTCGTAATTATATGACAAATCCTCCCCCTGAAGGTTTGTTCTACCGCATATTGCACATTTTTCAAGCTGTAATTCGTACCCTAATTCAGTTAGGAAAAAAATGAAAAACCTGCCGAATATAATTACCGGCTCCTCTTTAGATGAATCGAATAAGGATAGGATTCGAATTACTCCTTTGAAAAGCCTGACATTTGCTTCATGATCAACTGTCAATTTTTTCATTAGTTCAAGAACTGCCTGTGAATACTTTAGCTTTTCCAGATCTTCTTTTAGATTTGGGTAATAAGAAATTAGATCCGCATTTGAAATGATTTGAATTTCCCGGTTATCCTTTTTATAGACAATTAGCTGCACATAGTTAAGCGGATCGGTTATGTATCCGATTTTCGACTTTGGATTTCTTCCTCCTTTTATAATTGCCGAAAACTTACCATAATCTTTAGTAAAAAGAGAAACAATATTACTTGTATCGCCGTAGTTAATTTTGCTTAAAACTACGGCTTCTGTTTTTATTATTTCACTCATCGAATAAAATTGTAAGGGAAAAAGTGTATTCTTTCTTCGGTTATAATTCCGGTTATAAGATGAGACGGTGTAACATCAAAGGCAGGAGAAAAAGTATCGTAGTAATCCGGAGCAACCGGAGAACCTTTAATATTTAATATTTCTTGTTTATTTCTATATTCAATTTCAATTTCATTGCCGGTAGCAATATTTCTATCTATTGTTGTAGTCGGTGCAGCAATATAAAAAGGGATGTTATAATAATTACACAAAACAGCCAGCGTGCATGTTCCTATTTTGTTTGCGGTATCTCCATTTAATGCAATTCTATCTGCACCGGCAATTACCAGATCCACTTTACCCTGCTGCATAAGAACGCCTGCCATTGAATCAGTTTGAACTGCAAATGGTATTCCGCTCCTTTCCAGTTCAAACGAAGTTAATCTAAGTCCTTGCAGTAATGGCCGGGTTTCATCAGCATAAACAAAACTAACAAGACCGTTTTCAAATCCGACTTTGATTACATTAAAGGCTGTTCCGTCGCCGCCAGTCGCTAATTTTCCGGTATTGCAATGAGTTAAAACGGTTGATTTCTTTTTAAAAATACCTAATCCGTTTTCTCCTATTTTCCTGCATTTAACAATGTCATCTTGATGGATTTCCTTCGCCTTATTTAAAACAGCTTCATAAATATTTTCTGAAGATTTATTTTGTTCAAATACAGATTTAATTTCATTAAGTGCCATAAAAAGATTAACTGCAGTAGGACGTGTGGATGCTAATCTTTTATAAGCTTTTGTAAAATTGCTATCGGTCAAAGAAACGTCTGTATTTTTAAGTGAAAGAGCTAAACCATAAGCCGCTGTAATGCCTAAGGCAGGTGCGCCGCGAACTTCCAAACGCTCTATTGCCAAAGCGATTCTTTCATAATCGTCGGTTTCTACATAGGCTTCTTCAAGAGGCAGTTTGGTTTGATCTAAAAAAATGAATTTATCATCTTGAAATTTTATTGAAAAGTAATCCTTATTTTTCATCAACTTTAGTAAGATTTAAAAATTCTCTATACCTGTCCTGAATTCTGTAATATTTCAATTCTTCCAATCCTTGAGTACTGAATTTTTCAACGCAAAAAGAAGCCATTGCACTACCGTATATTACAGCACGTTTCATATTATCGGAACTCAAATCCTGCGTTTTATGAAGATACCCGGTAAAACCTCCGGCAAATGAATCTCCGGCCCCGGTCGGATCATAAATCATTTCCATAGGGTAAGCAGGTGCGGAAAAAATAGTATCTTCCGTAAATAAAAGAGCACCATGCTCTCCTTTTTTAATTATCAGGATTTCAGGTCCCATATCTCTAATTAATTTAGATGCCTTAATCAGGTTAGGCTCTTTTGCAAGAAGTCTTGCTTCCGAATCATTAATGATTAAAACATTCACTCTCGGAAGTAAATTTACCAAAACATCTTTTTTGCCTTCAATCCAATAATTCATTGTATCGCACACAACAAAATTGGGATTATCCATTTGATCCAGTACTTTAATCTGTAAAACCGGATCGATATTGCCTAAACATACAAACTTGGCTTTTTTATAATTATCAGGCACGATAGGATCGAAATTTTCAAAAACATTTAATTCGGTAAATAAAGTATCGCGAACATTAAGATCATAATGATATTTACCGGACCAACGAAATGTTTTACCGTCTTCTACTATTTGCAATCCTTCCAGATCAACATTATGATTTTCAAGCAGGTCAATATACTTTTGAGGAAAATCATCTCCTACAACACCCATAAGGTAAACTGGACCGGTAAAATAACTTGCGGCTAAAGATATATATGTTGCCGAACCTCCTAATGCATTATCTACCTTATCAAACGGAGTAGCAACATTATCCAGACCAAGTGTTCCTACAATTAATAATCCCAAATTTCACTCCAAAATAATGTTTGAATAACAAATGTAAAAATAATTAAATCGATACTTAAACCATAACGTTTTGATGTAATTATCAAAAATTAAATGAAAAAATTCAAACAATTATCGGATAAATTAAAATCGGAGGTATAACCACTAGGAAATGGGGTGCCTACTGCACCCCGTTAAGCTAATTATTGAAAATTTTAATACTGTAAAGTTATTGTTTTGCCTTGTAGAAGAGTTGGAATTCCGGCTTTTGAGGCAGCATCGTTAAATAAAACAACTTTCAAAGTTATTATATTATTAAATTCATCAATATTATTTGCAAGCTGAATTTCAAGATCATGCAGCTGATCTAAAGTAGTTTTATTTGGAGCAGTATCATAATCTCCAATAACTTCATAATACATATTATATATCCAATTATGTAGTTTAGTTAAAAAGTGAATATCATCTTCTCCAACACCATGCTGGGGCCCAGCTGCATAAATTGTATCTTTTATAGTTTTTAATAAAGAGTCTATTTCATCCGCACTTTTAATTTCCGATTTAAATTGATTTTCAGATGAATTATTATTCCCTCCCATTATTTTTACGGACTTCTTAATATCTGCAATTTGTTGATGCAAACCATCTATTCGATTTAACATTGTGTTCATTGCTGAAATATCCGAATAAACCCTCATTGCAGCTTTAAATTGAGCTTGAGCATCAGGCATATTATATATCAGTCTTGGATCAGTTTTTATGTCCACCTTTTTGGTTTCGGTTTTATTATCTGCAGTGACTGAGATACTATAAGTTCCGGGTAAAACTTCTGGTCCGCTGTGATAATTTAAATGTTTTTCTTTTACAGTGTCTTCATTAAAGAATTCTGCACTCTTATAATGCAAATTCCAAACAATTCTATTTATGCCTTCTTTAGCAGTTCCATGCAGCGTATCAATTTCATTACCGTTTCCATCAGTTATTTTAATTAGAACAGGAACTTCATGATTTTTCTTTTCTTCTTTACTAAGCTTTATTTTAGATTTTAAATAATAGTCAATAACAGCACCGCCTGGAGGATTTGGCGCCGAATACTTTCCAAGCTGACTTGACGAACTTTTATACCAAATATTAAACCTATAAACCGGCTGCATATTGAATAAGGTAAAGTTTTCCTCTTCAACTTTTTTAGTCATTTCTTCTAGCGGAGTAATATTATCTAAAACAAAAATTCCTCGTCCATGTGTAGCAACTACAAGATCATGTGTTTGTTCAACAAATTTTAAATCCCAAACCGGAGCTGAAGGGAAATTACTTTTAAACCTTGTCCAATTTTCACCATTATTAGCTGAATAGTACAATCCGATATCATTTCCTAAAAATAAAAATCCTTTTTGGTTAGGATCTTCTCTAACCACATGTACTTCCTCATCATCAGAAAGACCAGTTGTAATCTCTGTCCAGGATTTTCCATAGTTATAGGTTTTATAAACATACGGTTTATTATTATTAAGCATATGAAGATCGACAGCAATATAACAAGTTGAAGGTGAAAAAGGAGAAACATCAAGCTGGTAAACTCTTCCCCATGAAGGTAAATGAGGAATATTTTTAGTTACATTAGTCCAATGTTCTCCGCCGTCTTGTGTTATCTGAACTTGCCCGTCATCGGTACCAACCCAAATGATATTTGAATTCTGTTTTGAAAGTCCGATGGAAATTATTGTTCCGTAAGTTTCTGCTCCGCTCATATCTAAGTTAATTGGGCCGCCGCTTTTTTCCTGTTTACTTTTATCATTTCTCGTTAAATCAGGACTGATTACTTTCCAAATTGTTCCGCCATCAGTAGTTTTAAATAAAACATTTGCTCCTAGGTAAACTTCATTTGCATCATGATAAGAAACTGCAATAGGAGTAGTCCAGTTAAAACGATATTTTAATTCCGTGGGGCTTTTATCAGTTACATCAAAAAAGTAAGGACGAATATGATGCTTTAGTCCGGTTTTTAGATCTAATCGATTTAAATAACCGTCTTGAGACTCCGAATAAATAATATTTGGATTACTTGGGGCCGGAACTACGTATTCACCATCTCCTCCGGCTACAGTATACCAATGAGATCCATCTATTCTGCCGCCATTTAAATTTCTTGATGGGCCATACCAGGCATTATTATCCTGAAGGCCACCGCCAATGTTGTAAGCAATTAAAGTGTCTGTTGCAACCTGATAGAATTGTTCAATCGGAATATTATCAAAATAATGCCAGTCTTTTCCTCCTGTAAGAGATTGGTATACGCCGCCGTCATTTCCTTCAATAATTCTATTCGAATTCTTAGGATCAATCCATATTGCATGATGGTCTACATGGACCCCGTCGTTAATAGATTTTACGGTTTTACCGCCGTCTTTTGAAAGTGTTAGTAAGAATGATAAGAAATAAATTCTATTGTCATTATCCGGTGCTACCTCCATTTTTGTAAAATAAAACGGACGTACATCCAACTCATGGTTATTAGTAATTAAACTCCAGTGATCACCAAAATCATGTGAGTCCCAAAGCATTCCGTGTTTGGATTCAATTAATGCATAAACATGATCCGGATTACTTAATGAAGTACCGAATGAAATTCTTCCCATTAAACCTTTGGGCAATCCTTTATTTAATCTTTTCCATGTATCCCCGCCGTCTTTCGATTGCCAAATTCCGCTTCCTTTCCCACCGTCAACCAATTTCCAGGGATACCTAATTACCTGCCAAGTAGCTGCTAACATTACTTCGGAATTTCCAGGTTCAAATACTACATCATTTACACCCGTTGTATCATTTACAAAAAGCACTTTCTTCCAGGTTTTACCTCCGTCAATCGTTTTATATAATCCTCTGTCTTTATTTGGAGCCCATGCATGTCCAATTGCAGCAACAAAAACAATTTTAGGATTGTTAGGATTTATAATTATTTTGGAAATCTGACCGACATCTTTCAATCCCATAAATTGCCATGAACTTCCGCCATCCGGAGAATAATATACTCCTTTACCATCTGTAATATCATTCCTGATATTTGCTTCACCTGTTCCAATCCAAACTAAACTAGGATTTGAAGGAGCTAATGCAATAGCGCCAATTGAAGGCGGATATTTTGTAAAAATAGCTTTCCAAGAATATCCTCCATTAGTGGTTTTAAAAACGCCTCCGCTTGCCCCGCCAATGTAATA
>JBJKQE010000289.1:0-10890 GCA_046705645.1 Ignavibacteriaceae bacterium
GGAAAATACTTTTGTAATTTGGGATGAAGTCTCTAAAGAAAGTGTCATAATCGATCCGGGTTGTTCACAAAAGACGGAAGAAGACAAACTGACAAAATATATTATTGAAAATAAACTTAACATAAAATATTTATTCAATACGCATTGTCACGTAGACCATATCTGGGGCTGTAAATTTGTAAAAGAAAAATTTAACCCGGTTTATTATGCCCCTGAACTCGATTTACCCTTGTTGGATAATGTTAATGAACAAGCTTCTGCTTTTGGTTTGAATATTGAAGACCCTCCTAGACCTGATAAATATTTTAATGAAGACGAACAGATCATGTTAGGTGATTCAACAATTGAATTTTTATTTACGCCGGGTCATACTGCAGGTGAATTTTGTTTTTATTTTAAGAAAGATGTATTTTGTATTACAGGGGACGTATTATTTAATAACAATATTGGACGGACTGATTTATGGGGAGGAGATTATAATACGCTGCTCAAATCAATTCAGACAAAACTATTCACTTTGCCGGAAAATGTTGTAATTTATCCCGGTCATGGGAACACCAGTAAAATAGGTATTGAGAAAAAAGGTAATCCATTTTTATATCAACTAAGTAAAAGTCTTTAATATTTTCATACTTTTCTGCCGATTCAAATATTTCGTTGAAATATAAAAACACTTTGAATATATTCATTTAGCAAATTTTATTATTATTTTTTTAACTATTATTTTTACTGCATAATATTTATGAGAAATAAAAGTACTTCTCAAATAAAAATATTTTTATTTGTACTTTTATATTTTGTACTCTGGATAATTCTTTTTGAATTTATAATACCCTCTAATAATATAATCCCTAAGCCATCGATAGTATTTTTATCATTCGGCGCACTTTGGAAAGACTACAACCTTTTAACTAATACGCTAATAACTGTTACAAATATTTATATCCCTTTAATTGCTGCTTATTTTCTGCTTGAACTATTTTCAACTTTAATGTTAAAGCTGGGTAATTTATTCGAAGATTTTTTAATGTCTATTAGTTGGTTTACTAAATATATACCGGCAATTATATTCGGCATCTTTTTAATTTATTGGTTCCCATATTCAAATTTAATTGAGTTTATTTTTTCTTTCATTATTGGAATTATCTCATTAACCTTTCTGTTTATATCAGAAGTTAAGCATGTTGGGAGTGAATTTTTGGATTCCGCAATTTCTCTTGGGGCTAATAAAAAAATAATATCCAGAAAAATTATTTGGAAAGCGGTTCAGCCAAAACTTTTTAGGCAATTGATTAAGCTTCATTTTAATATCTGGTCTGTCTTGATAATTTTTGAATTTATCAAAGGCAGCAGCGGTATAGGCGGAATATTGAGATTGTCTTTATCATATCGCGATGTTTCGTCTTTATTTGCGGTATTTTTAATTATCGGATTTATTATTTACTTAGGTACTCAAACAATAAAGTATTTACAAAATAAATTCTGCCACTGGAGTTTTAATTGAATTTAGAAAATACAATTTTAGATATAGTTAATGTATCAAAGGACTTTCACGGAATTTCAGGTTCAAAACAGCACGTATTGGAAAATGTAAATCTTAGTGTAAAAATTTCATCTGCAAAAGGTAAAATATTTTCAGTTCTTGCACCTTTCGGTGCAGGCAAAACAACTTTACTAAAAATTGTATGCGGATTAGAAAAACCATCAATCGGCGGAGTAAATGTTACAGGTAAAAAGTACGATGCAGAATATTTACATGGTAAAATTGTTTTTATACCGGAAAAACCTTCTTCCTACCCTTGGCTTAATGTAGAACAAAATATAAAATTTGCTGCAGGATTAAAATTCAAGGAAATTAATTTTAGTCACATACAAGAGTTGATTTCATTAGTTGGTTTGGAGGGATATGAAAACCATTTCCCTAACGATAAAAGCTTGGGCTTTAGATTTAGAATTTCATTAGCAAGGGCATTAGCTGTTGGACCGCAGTTATTATTATTAGATGATCCTCTAAAAGATTTACACTATGAAGTTAAGAGGGAAATTAAACAATTAATTCAATTTATTGTTAATAAATTAAATATTAGTATTATTCTGACAACAACAAATATTAATGATTCAATATCACTTTCAAATAATATTTATTTAATGAAGAAAAATCCGGGCATGATAATTGAAGAAATTGCAGTAGACAGGTTAAAGTTAATTGATAAAAATGGAGATTATTTTACTTCGTTAAAAAGACAAATTGAAAGAACATTCGCCGAACACGACAATTCAACCTTGATTTCCGAAGCAAAAAATTTACAATTTTAAGTCAAAAAAATTTATGTACCTAAGCATTAAGCATTTATATATTTTAAAAATTCTGAATTTAATCGATATAATTTTTTAAAACTTATTACTAATTTATAATGCAAAACAAAATTGATGAACTGAAAAAAATAAAAGAGAGCGCTAAACTTGGTGGAGGACAAGATAAAATAAATGCGCAGCATGCAAAGGGAAAACTGACTGCCAGAGAAAGAATTGAATTACTGGTTGATGAAAATAGCTTTGAAGAAATAGACATGTTCGTTGAACACAGGGCTACCGATTTTGGATTAAGCGACCAGCATTTTCCCGGAGACGGCGTTATAACCGGTTTTGCAAAAATAGATGATAGACCCGTTGCGGTATTTAGCCAGGACTTTACTGTTTTTGGCGGTTCATTATCGGAAACTCATGCGGAAAAAATTATTAAAATTATGAATATGGCCATGAAGACGGGTATCCCGGTAATCGGATTAAACGATTCCGGCGGTGCAAGAATTCAGGAAGGGGTGGTTAGTTTAGGCGGATATGCCGATATTTTTCTACTCAATACTCTTGCCTCCGGTGTTATTCCTCAAATTTCAGTTGTTATGGGCCCTTGCGCAGGCGGTGCTGTTTATTCACCCGCAATTACGGATTTTATTTTTATGGTAAAGAATACTAGTTATATGTTTGTTACCGGACCGAATGTAGTGAAAACAGTTACGCATGAAGAAGTAAGTTTTGAAGATCTTGGCGGTGCAGAAACACATGCATCAAAAAGCGGAGTTGCACATTTCATTTATGAAAATGAAATTGAAACTCTTTTAAATGTAAGAAAATTGATTGGTTTTCTTCCTCAAAATTTTATGGACCGCCCTGCTGATAGTGAATTTGATGTTCAAGATCTTAAACCGGACGAAAGATTAAATCAAATTATTCCCGACAATCCTAATAAGCCTTATGATATTAAGCAAATAATAAATTTATTGGTTGACGACAATGACTTTTTTGAAGTCCACACAAATTATGCGGAAA
Organism: Ignavibacteriaceae bacterium; assembly: GCA_046705645.1. Lineage (GTDB taxonomy): Bacteria > Bacteroidota > Ignavibacteria > Ignavibacteriales > Ignavibacteriaceae > FEN-1297. Next base: position 3,331 of record JBJKQE010000289.1, read on the forward strand.
ATTTAGTTGTTGGCTTTGCAAGATTAGGGGGAATGTCGGTGGGAATTGTTGCTAATCAACCGCAGGTGTTAGCCGGCGTCTTAGACATAAACGCTTCGGTTAAAGGTGCTCGTTTTGTAAGATTTTGCGATTCATTTAATATACCTCTTCTTGTTTTGGAAGATGTTCCGGGATTTTTACCGGGAACCGAGCAAGAATGGAACGGGATTATTCGTCAGGGGGCCAAATTATTATATGCTTTTTGTGAAGCAACAGTTCCAAAAGTTACTGTTATTACAAGAAAAGCTTACGGCGGAGCTTATGACGTTATGAATTCCAAACATATTAGAGGTGATTTTAACTTTGCCTGGCCTTCTGCTGAAATTGCTGTTATGGGACCTAAAGGTGCAGTTGAAATCATTTTCAAAAAAGAGATATCAAAAGCTCAAAATCCGGAAATTGAACTAAATAAAAAATTATCCGAATATATAGATAAATTTGCTAATCCGTATATTGCTGCTGAAAGAGGTTATATTGATGATGTAATAATTCCCAAGGAAACCAAAATAAAAATAATTAACGCTTTTAAATTATTAAAAACAAAAGTAGACAAAAACCCTAAAAAGAAACATGGTAATATCCCATTATAAAACTAATTAGAATGTAACTATATAAAAAATAAAAGATTAGGATGTCTTAGTTAATTTTTTACTTGATAAAACAAAAAATAGAGGTTATATTGAATTGTAAAATACAAAAATTTGGAGATTGCATGATAAAACGAATTTTACCGTTGATTGCTATCTCTTTATTTGCTCTCCTCCTATCATCTTGCGGAACGAATAAAGAAATAGCAAAGGGTGAAAAATCCGATACCAACCAGAATAAAATTCAAAAAGTAGGAATCGTTTCAGAATTATTAGAACAAGCCCGTGAGTATTATGTTGTTGCATTAACTAAAGAAGAACAAAATAGTACAACAGAAGCTGTTTCAAATTATGAATCCGCTCTAAGAATTATAAACAATCTGAGTTATTATCCAGGAATTGAGCAAAATGAAGCATATATTGAATTAGAAAAATCAATAATTGACGATTATAAAAAATATGTAGACAGTTTACCGGAATTACCGTCTAATGTGTCGTTTGCAGCATTAGAGGAATGGATGGGCAAATCTTTACCTGAAATAAAAGTAAATCTTGGTAGTAAAGATACAACTCAAAAAATGGTAATACACGCTGATATTCCTTTGGTTGTTAATTCTTATGTTGAACAATGGCTGGATTATTTTACAGGAAATGGACGGGACCACATAGAATTGTGGCTTGAGCGCTCAGGCAGGTATTTCCCAATGATGGCGAAAATATTTGAACAAGAAAAATTGCCCAAACAACTCATGTATCTTAGCATGGTAGAAAGCGGATTAAATCCTACTGCTAGATCTTGGGCAAGTGCAGTAGGATTATGGCAGTTTATTAGATCTACTGGCAGACTTTACGGCTTACATTCAGGCTTCTATTATGATGAAAGAAGAGATCCTGAAAAATCTACTCTTGCAGCGGCTAAACATTTAAAGGATTTATATAATGATTTAGGCGACTGGTACCTGGTTTTAGCGGCTTATAATGCGGGAGAAGGCAGAATAAACCGGGCTCTCAGAAGATCACATTCGACGGATTTTTGGGACGCAAGACATTATTTACCTCGTGAAACAAGAGGATATGTTCCTCAATTTATAGCAGTTTGCCTAATTGCCATGAATCCGTCTAAATACGGTTTTACAAGTATTAATTATGATAAACCTTATGATTATACAACATATCCGGTTAAAGGTGCAATCGATTTAGGATTTTTAGCAAAATGTGCAGATGTTGATCCGGGAACACTTGAAGAAATGAATCCGGAATTAACTCAAATGTGTACACCGGCTTCATATCCCGGGGGTTATCCGTTAAAAGTCCCGAAAAGTTCAGTTAAAACATTTGCATCCAATTTAGTTAATATTCCTTCAAGTGCTAGAAGAAATTTCTTGGTTCATACTGTACGAAGAGGAGAAACTATATACGGAATTGCAGCAAGATACGGGATATCCAGATATGACCTGGCAGAAGCAAACAATATTTCTGTTAGATCAAGGTTATATGTTGGTATCAGGTTAAAAATACCTGTATCTAATTTCTCGGAAGATAATTTTGCTGATAATACTAATACTCAGCCCGCCGAAGATAATAGTAATGATGTTAACCCTGCAGATAATTCTGTTGCAGTTGATTCCGGATCTAATGAATATGTCTCACCGTATTTGGCTCTCAACAAAAATCAGAATCCCGATTCTTTACAGAATGATAATGCTGATGAAATAGATTCTGTTAACAAAGAAGGATCAATAGCTAATAACAGTGAAACTTCTCCGGATAGTGTTTTAATACCAAAAGGAATGGCAGCAGTTCACTATAAAGTAAAAAAGAATGATAGTCTGCTGGGTATTGCGGATTTATTCAATTCAAGGGTAATTGATATAAGAAATTGGAATAATATACCTTATACCCAAAGTGTTTATGTCGGTGAGGATTTAACTATATATGTTTCGTCGGATAAAAAAGATTTTTATGCCAGTTTGGATACCCAGACTCCGCTGGAGAAAACAACGGCAAAATCCAGCTTTGCCAATAAAAAGAGTGAATTGATTTATTATAGGATAAGGAGAGGGGAAAATCTTTTTGCCATTGCCAGCAGATATGGTGTTGATGTTAATTCCTTAAAAGAATGGAACAATATTTCCGGGAATAAAATTTTCGCCGGTAAAAGATTAAAAATCTATACTGACAGATCCGATAGGTATTTAGCTGCCGCAGAAAATAATCAAACTCATTCAAGAACAAGTCTTTATCATTATCGGGTAAAAGGCGGAGATACTATTAGTGAATTAGCTATTAAATTCGGTGTACCGGTTCAAACTCTAAAAAGATGGAATAATTTGACATCTAATTATTTAAGAATAGGACAGACATTAAAAATATTCAATAACAATAATGATGAAGCCTTGGGAGATAATACTCCGAAAACATCTGCAAATTTAAATTACTACAAAGTAAAAGCCGGTGATGCTATTAGTCAAATAGCTGAAATGTATCATGTAAGGGTATCGAGTATTAGAAGATGGAACAATCTTAGAAGCAACAAAATTGTAGCAGGTAAAACATTATTAATATATTCTGATGCAGATGTAAATGATATTGATAATTCAGCTCCCGATAATACTAACGAAACTGAGACCGGGCCGGAATATTATAATGTTCATCGTGGTGATACGATAAGTAAAATAGCTGCTGATCATAACGTTTCTATCAGAGATATTAAAAAATGGAATGATCTTGCAAGTAATGATATAACTGCCGGAACAAAATTAAGAGTTGCTCCAAAAGCTTCCAATGCTTCTATAAAAAAAACTTCCAATAAGAAGGTGAAGACTCATTTGGTCTCAAGAGGCGAAACTTTATATTCTATTTCAAGAGATTTTAATGTGCCTATAAGCAGACTAAAAGAACTTAATAATTTAGCCAGCAATAAAATAATTCCTGGTCAGGAAATTAGAATAGAGTAGAAGATTAGTTATATTTTTGACTTTTGATTCTTTATATATTTTATTAATTTTTTTATAAAATTAAATGGAGTTTTTATAAGTTAAAAAACTATTTATTGATTGAAGCCGTTAGGGGTGTTGCGATAATCGTAACTGAGAACATACCCTCTAACCTGATCTGGATAATACCAGCGTAGGAAAACGGGCTAAAGGAATAATTAAGATTTTAGCCGTTTTTAAACGGCTTTTTTTATGGAGGAAAATATGTGGCGCTTAATTATTCTTTTTTTTGTATTCACATCTTTAATAACTGCACAACAATTATTAAAAGGGAGAGTAATCGATTCTGAAAGTCTTAATCCACTGCCCAATGCAAACATAGTAATTGAAGGCACTTCAATCGGAACGGTTTCAAAAATTAATGGAACTTTTTCATTAAAAGCTGATTTTTCAAAATCAGCTGCAATTCAAATTAGCTTTGTCGGCTATTATTCAAAAAGTCTTGCAATCAAAAATATTGATTTTTCTAAATTACTTTTAATAAAACTGGAACAGAAAATTATTCCTGCTCAGACAGTTTTAGTTGAAGGAAGCATCGGAAAAGAAGGAGTAACCCCTTTAACATTTAGTAAAATTACACAAAAAGAAATTCAACAAAATTATACTGTACAGGACGTTCCCAAATATCTAAGTTCTTTACCATCAACTACTTTTTATTCAGAGAACGGAAATGGAATAGGTTATAATTACCTGAATATCAGAGGATTTGATCAAAGAAGAATTTCGGTCTCTGTAAATGGTATTCCCCAAAATGATCCCGAAGATCAAAATGTTTATTGGCTGGATTTTCCGGATTTATTAGCAAGCACTGCTGTAATACAGGTGCAGCGCGGTGCCGGATCGGGAATTACCGGGTATCCTGCAATCGGCGGATCGATTAATATCATTACGTCAACATTTTCAAATCATCCCAGTGTAAATTTTTCAGCGTTTTCCGGAAGTTATAACACAAGAAAATACAGTGCGAATATTTCAAGCGGGTTAATTGACGATAAATATTCCGTTTATGCAAAACTATCTCAGATTTTAAGCAGCGGATATAGAAACAATTCTTGGGTTAAATTTAATGCTTATTATTTATCTGCTGTCAGATATGATGAGAATTTAACCACACAAATTAATCTTTATGGAGGGCCGATTGCTGATGGTCTGGCATATTACGGCTTGCCTAAATTTACAATAAAAAATGAAAATTTGAGGAAAGCCAATTATTCATACTGGGAGGCAAGCAATAATTCTTATACCTATACAATTTTGAGAAGACCAACTGAAATTGAAAATTTCTCGCAGCCGCATTATGAAATTTTAAATCAATTGAAAATTAATAATAGCATTACTCTAAATTCTGCTCTTTTTTTAGTAACTGGAAACGGCTTTTTTAATTATGACGGCACCGGGCTTGATACAACAGCTTTGCATCTTACATCTCAATACGGTTTTCATCCTTTGGAAAATCCTTCAAACATTTTAATCAAAGCTGAAGTTGATAATACACAATACGGCTGGATACCGCGCCTAAGTTTTAAACAAGATCATGGTGAATTAATAGTAGGAGCCGAGGTTAGAATTCATAAATCTACCCATTGGGGAAGTGTTGATTATGCATCTGGTCTGCCTGAAGGATTATCACAAAATTACAGGGTATATTATTTCAACGGAGGCATGAATATAATTAACGGATTCGTCCATGAAAGTTATCAGCCAAATAAAAAATGGAACCTGCTCGGAGAAGTTCAATTAGCTTATCATAAATACAGATTTTATAACGAGCATTTTTATAATAATGATTTTTCAGTTAGCGGTTTATATTTCAATCCGAGATTTGGTGCAAATTATAAATTAAATAATTTCCAAAATATTTATTTTTCTTATGCAAGGGTAACTAGAGAACCTACCTTAAGTACTTATTATTCCGGTGAAGATGCTATTTGGGGATCAACTCCGCAGTTTGAGCAAAATTCCGACGGTACTTATAATTTCAGCGAACCGTATGTGAATCCTGAAACGATGAATGATTTTGAATTAGGTTCTTCATTTATAAAAAATAATTTTAATATTTCGCTTAATTTATACTACATGCTTTTTAATAACGAAATAGTTAATAACGGTAAATTAGATATTTTCGGACAGCCGATTACTGGAAATATGAAAAGCACCGTGCATGAAGGAATTGAATTTTCTTCAAAATATAATTTCAGTAAAAATCTGCAAATTTATGCCAACGCAACTTACTGTCATAATAAAATTTTAAGCGGCGAATATTTTATTAGTTCTACCGACGCAATTGATTTAAGCGGCAATGTTATTGGAGGTTTCCCGGCATTTTTAGCGAACTTTGGAATAAATGCTTCTTATGATAATATCTTAATTCAATTTACCGGGAAATATGTCGGTAAATTTTATTCTGATAACTATGGAGATAAGTTGAGCGAATACCTAAACAGTTATCCAGGGTTTGTGGATTATACAGATAACATAAATGATGCTTATTTTACAGTTGATTTTTTTGCATCTTATCAGTTAAAGGAATTTTCATCTTTAGGGCCTTCAAAGATTTTCATTCAAGTAAATAATATTTTTAATAATTTGTATTCTGCAAATGCAATTGGTTCTCAATTCTATCCGGCGGCAGACAGAAATTTTCTTGCTGGAGTGCAGGTTGGTCTTTAAAAAATTGTGAATTGCGATTTTAGATAAATAATTTTATGAGCTTATAATAATTTATCGGTATTATTTTGAAAAAATGTTTAATATTGGCAAACGGGAAACCGCCTCAAAAAAATGTTATTAATTTTTTAATGAGTAAAAATTATAATACACTAATTTGCGCCGACGGCGGTTCAAATTCTGCAAAGAAATTAAATTTAATCCCGGACTTCATCATTGGCGATCTCGATTCATCAAAAGAATCGACTTTGAAATTTTTCAATAAAAAATCTAAAATCATTCAAATAAAAAGACAGAATGATACAGATGTTGAAAAGTGTTTAAAGTTTGCTATTAATAATAAAGCAAGTGAAGCGGTGCTTTTAGGTGTTACCGGTGACCGTTTAGACCACACATTTTGTAATCTAGGAATTGTTATAAAATTTTTTAATAAGATAAAATTAAGTATTGTAGCTGAGAATTCTTTTCTTACCGCATATAAAAATAAAGTTGAATTGAAAACAATTCCCGGTGAAACAATTTCTATTTATGGTTTTGATTCCAGAACAAAAATTATTTCCAAAGGATTAAAGTTCCCTTTAAAAAATATTGCTTTACCTTTCGGTCAAAAAGAAAGTACAAGTAATGCTGCTATTTCAAAAAAAGTATCTTTAAAAATATCCGGAGGAATTATTTTTGTTGTTCGTGATTATAATGTAATGAAAAAAAATGATCTCTTTTAGCCCATTAGATTTTATAGTAATTGTACTTTTCTTCATCGCAGTTTTAGCTATCGGATTTTATTTCGGCAGAAGAACAACCGATCAAGCAGATGACTATTTGCTCTCAGGAAGAAAAGTCGGTCTGTTTTTATTTGTTTTAACAACAGTATCTACATGGTACGGCGGAATTCTTGGAGTAGGTGAGTTTACATATCGATACGGATTAGTAAGCTGGTTTACACAAGGATTTCCATATTATGTATTCGCATTTCTCTTCGCGATTTTCTTTGCAAAAAAAGTCCGTGCTGCTTCTTTGTTTACAATTCCCGATAAATTAACTATTACTTACGGTAAAAAGGTAGGACTAATTTCAGCAGTACTTGTTTTTGTATTAGTTTCACCCGCTCCATATTTGTTAATGACGGCTAATTTAATACAATTGTTGTTCGGAACAGGAATTATTATCAGTCTGGTTTTAGCTCTTCTGTTATCTGTATTATATCTATTTCACGGCGGTTTCAAATCAAACATTTATGCTGATGCTCTTCAATTTTTCGTTATGTTCGGCGG
>JBJKQE010000290.1:0-11755 GCA_046705645.1 Ignavibacteriaceae bacterium
CGGCTTTAAAAATGAAAGAAGTAAAGCTGAAGAAGAACATCATGTACTGGAAGAAGAGTTCAACAAATTTGAACAGGAATATAACTCTTTACTTGCCGATCAGAATAAAATAAATCTTGATCTTGAAAGACTCTTCGGCGGAAAGAAGAACACGGAAAATTCAATTAAGCGGGCTCAAGATTCAATTGAAACAATTAAGAAGTCCATTACTAAACGGGAATTTGATATTTCTTCATCTATTGAAGAATCAGATTCTCTTACAAATTCAATTGAAGAAAAAAAGATTGAAAATGATGAGCTGGTTAACGGGAAGGAGAATCTTCTTACAGAGGAAAAAGAAATCGATATGAAGTATAAGGAAATCAGAGGATTAATTGCCGAAAGGGAAAGCGAGCAAAATGTACTCCGTGTAAAAAGAGAAGATACTCTTGAGGAAATTCATACTGGCGAAATGAAGCTGAACGAACTTGCTATGAAGTTAACCAATCTGCAGGATAATATTAAAGAAAATTATTCTATAACGATCGGGATAAAAGATTTTGATGACCTGGAATCATTTGATTATCAGCAGAGGACAGAAGAAGTTCATAACCTTAAACAGCAGATTAAAAACCTTGGGCCTATAAATCTTTTAGCATATTCTGAATTTGAAGAAGAAAAGCAGAGGTTTGAATTTCTTACCAAGCAAAGGAATGATCTTCTTGAATCGGAAAAGGATATTGTAAAGACAATTGAAGAAATAAATGAGACTGCTCAAAATCAATTTATGGATACCTTTGAAAAGATAAGAGAAAATTTTGTAAATATATTCCGGGGTTTATTTAATCCGGGCGATGAAGCAGACCTTCGCCTGGAAGAAAATGCCGATCCGCTTGAAGGCAAAATTGAAATTATTGCAAAGCCAAAAGGCAAAAGGCCTACATCTATCGAGCTTCTATCCGGCGGTGAAAAAACATTAACTGCTATAGCTTTGCTGTTTGCAATTTATCTGGTAAAACCCAGCCCGTTTTGTATTCTCGATGAAATTGATGCGCCACTTGATGATGCAAATATCGATAGATTTACAAAAATTATTCAGGACTTCAGCAAAGACACGCAATTTATTGTTGTGACTCATAATAAAAGAACAATGGAAGCAGCGGATACTTTATACGGTGTAACAATGCAGGACGAAGGAGTATCCAAATTGGTTAGCGTAAGATTTAATGAGGATTTTAATTTTGTTTAAGAATTACGGATTTAAAGTAATAAAAATTTTTCCAGTTCATATAAGCAATCGTAACCGCTTATTACAATTTTTAATTCTTATGTTAGCCTTTTTTTTAATTTGTCAAACGTCTTTTGCTCAATGGACAAATAATACTTCACAAAATACAAAACTGGTTATAAATACAAATAATCCTTTCGATATAACAACCGCAGGCGATAAAAACGGAGGAGCTTTTATTTTTTGGCAGGATAATAAAAACGGCTTCCCTTACCAAATTTATTTTATGCATGTGGATGCTTCGGGTAAAATAAGTTTTCGAGCCGACGGCAAACGCGTTTCCGGTTTATATGGGGCACAAGAAAATCCTGTTTGTGTTGAAACCCAGCCGAATACAGCAGTCGTGTTGTGGAAGGATTTAACATATTCAAGTTCGGGGAACCTGCTAGCTCAAAAAATTGAAGAGAACGGAAATAGTTTATGGACCAAAGACGGATTACAAATAACGACGGGTAGTGATGCCGTCAGCGAATATTCTATTTCATCGGATCATGACGGTTTTGTCTATATTTCTTATGTAGCCAAGGGACCATCCGTTACAAGTGAATACAAAGTTATGCTGCAAAAAATTTCTTCTCAGGGCAAAACGTCATTCAATTCAAACGGTGTTGTTATATACCGCTCGATGAAAAGGAAAAGTATGACTTCCGTTGCACCTGATGACAGCGGGGGTGCATTTATTTTTTGGCTCGACTATAAAAATAACAAAAGTGAAATTTTAGCTCAGCATATCGATTCAACCGGTAAACTACTTTGGGGTAAAAATCCGTTACTTATTTCTAACATAGCACATAACGTGATAACTTATGTTATTAAAAAAGCCGGATCTAAAGCAGTTTACCTCGCATGGCAGACACAAAGATCCGATAAGGATATTTATCAACAGCTTGTAAATTTTAAAGGTAAAAGCTTGTGGACTCCCGGCGGGAAAATTGTTACAACTTTAAAAGGAAATCAGATTAATCCGCAAGTTGTTGTTTCAGACTCTAATTTTATTCTAAGCTGGACAAATGATGTAGGCAGCAACAATGATGTTTATATTCAGAAGTTTAACAAAGCTGGAACTCCACTTTGGAATAAAACCGGGGTCCCGGTTATTAAATACCACGGAGAACAGTTCGGCCAAAAATTGGTTAGTGATGGTAAAACCGGAGTAATTGTTGCCTGGATTGACAGGCGTGCTGATTCGCTGCTTGCAAATATTTATGCTCAAAAAATCAATGAGCAGGGTAATGCACAATGGGATTCACTCGGATTGGAGGTTGCTTCAAATTTTAATTCCCCTAAAAGCTATTTATCACTTGTACCGGATGGTAATGGCGGTGCAATAGTAATATTTAAGAATTCCCGCAATGGCAATAATGAAATTTACGGTCAGAAGGTCTTTAATTCAGGTACTTTTATTTCACAGATAATCGGTTTTAACACAAGCCTTAAAGGAGATTCGGTAAAAATATCCTGGTATGCAGCTAATGAAAGAGGGGCCGTGCGTTATACAATAGAACGGGCATCGCAAACACAAATTGATAGTTTGAAATGGGATGATATAGATACAATTGAATCCAACGGTACAAGCAGCGCGGCAAGTTATATGTATTATGATGTTCCTCAATATACAGGGACGCTATATTACCGGGTTATTCAGGTAGATACACAAGGCGACAAACAAGTAAGCGATATATCAAGGATTAATTATTTTGCGGCTTCATCCGAAGTTGTAGTTGCCCAAAATGCACCTAACCCTTTTTCAGATTCGACTGTAATTAGTTTTTATTTACCGGATACGGCTTTGGTGAAAGTGGATTTTTTTGATTTTCATATAGATAAAATAAGTGAAATTAATAAGTCGTTCCCCTCGGGTGAAAATAAGATTGTGTTTTATTCAAAAGGACTAAACCCGGGAATTTATTTCTACCGATTCAAGGTTAACAAGTTCGTTGATGTAAAAAAAATGGTTATAACAAATTAGACCGGTTCGGCATAAATGGTAAAGGTATTTAAAATATTTGTTGATTTCGACGGTACAATTTCAAAGCAGGATGTCGGCGAGGAAATATTTAAAAAATTCGGCAATAAAGAAAAAGTTGAAAATATAATTTTAAAATTATTAAGCGATAAAATTACCGCCAAACAATGCTGGCTTTCCCTTTGCGAATCGGTTGAAAATCTGACTAGAAATAAACTCAATGAATTTATTGATTCAATGGAGATTGATCATACTTTTCACAACTTGGTTGATTATTGCAAAGAAAATGAAATGGAACTGTTTGTTATAAGCGATGGGTTTAATTATTACATCGATAGAATTTTTGAAAAAGAAAATCTTAAAGGGATAAAATATTATTCGAATAAATTGGAAATCAATTCAAATAATAAACTTATTCCGTCTTTTCCTTATCTCGATCATAATTGTACAACCTCTGCAAACTGTAAAAGAAATCATATCATTAACAACAGCGGGGAAGATGAATTTACAATATTTATCGGCGATGGAAATTCTGATAAATATACTGTTCAGTTTTGTGATTTTATTTTTGCGAAAGACGACTTGCTTAAGTATTGCGAAGTAGAACGGATTACATATTTTCCATTTAATAATTTTAATGATGTTGTAACTAAAATAGATGAATTGAAATCGAGGAAAAGATTAAAAAAAAGATACCAGGCAGAATTGAGAAGAAGAGAATTGTATATAAACGAATAAAATTTGTTAAAATATTTTCCAATGAAAGTGAAAAAATAAATTAATGTCTGCAATTGCGTCCAAATTTTTTAAGTACAGAAGTTATACTCCGATACCGTTTTTACTTCTTATATTCTTTTTTGAAGATGCTAACGTATGGAGTCTATTAGCGGGATTTATAATTGCTCTGGCGGGAGAGTTAATAAGATTTTGGGGAGTATGCTGGGCGGGAAGCGAAACAAGAACGACAGGAGGCGTCGGTGCAACTTTTTTAATTATAAGCGGTCCTTTTGGTTATGTACGCAACCCTTTGTACATCGGAAATATTTTACTCTACTTCGGTCTTGGAGTAATGTCTTTTGCAATTTTTCCTTATTTGCAAATTATTGCAATAATATTCTTCTTAATCCAATATCACTTTATAGTTAAAGAAGAGGAAGGTTTTCTTGCAGGCGCATACGGCAAGGATTATGAAGCATATATTAAAAACGTTCCAAGGTTTTTCCCGAAGCTTGTTCCTTACAAAGTTAAAAATATTCAGCAGCCGCCTTTTAACTTGAAGAGCGGTTTAAAATCTGAAAAGAGAACGTTGCAAGCCTTCGGATTTGTTACTCTAACAATTTTGCTTATTTGGTTCTTTCGAAGACTATAATGCAGTTTAATTAATGAATAAATAATTTGAGTAAAAATTTAATGATTATAGCAGGTGAAGTTTCGGGTGATTTGCACGGAGCTTCTTTAATTAAAGAGTTAAAAGCCCTTGACGGTGAAATAAATATATTCGGCATTGGCGGAGATAAAATGAAAGCTGCCGGGATGAATATAATTTATCATATAAATAAAATGGCATTCCTGGGCTTTGCTGAAGTAGTAAGGCACCTGCCGTTCATTAAAGAAGTTCAGAATAATTTAATAAAAACGGCAGTTGAAAATAAAATAAAAAATGTGGTCTTAATAGATTATCCCGGTTTTAACTTGAGCATAGCTAAGAAATTAAAAAAGCTTAACATAAATCTTATTTATTTTATCTCTCCGCAAATTTGGGCATGGGGAGCCGGCAGAATAAAAAAAATTAAAAAATTAATTAACAAAATGCTTGTTGTCTTTCCGTTTGAGGAAAAGCTTTATAAAAATGCCGGGGTTAATGTTGAATTTGTCGGCCATCCGCTGATTGAGAGAATAAAAGAATATGATTTTATATCAAAAGATGAATTATATAATAAATTTAATCTTGAAAAGGAAAAGGAATTGTTGTTGATACTTCCGGGAAGCAGGGATCACGAAGTCGAGAAAATTTTTCCCGAATGTATTAAAGCTGCCGAGAAATTAGCAAATGAATTTAATTTGCAGGTTGTTGCGGCATGTTCTCCCAACATAAATGAAAATATTTTTAATCAAATTACAAACTTGAGAAACTTTAAAGTTATAAAAGACCGGACATATGATCTTCTTAAATATTCTAAAATTGGAATTGTAAAATCGGGAACATCTACTTTGGAAGCAGGGTTGTTTGAACTTCCTATGGTTATAGTTTATAAAACAAGTTATTTAACATATTTAATCGGGAAGAATTTGATAAAGGTTAATAACATAGGAATGGCTAATATTATTGCCGGTGAAAAAGTAGCAGAAGAACTGATTCAGAATGAAGTGAACGAAGAATCGATTTATAATGAATGTAAGAAAATTTTAATGGATAAAACTCTTTATAATACCTTTAAAGACAAGTTATCATGTATAAAAGAAAAATTAGGAAGTGAAGGCGCATCTAAAAAAGCTGCAAAAGCAATTTATGCGTTAATGAATGAAGCTTAGAAAAGTTAGGCAGGATACTTTAAGATTTATTGGAAATTATTTCCTTTTCAATGTTGTTAATGTTCTTTGTAAGACTTTACGGATTACATTTGTAAATAAAAATGTAATTGATGAATTGGATAAAAACAATAAGAAATATGTGCTTGCCTTTTGGCATGGCTCTATGCTTGTACCCTGGTATTTGGGCAGAAATAAAAAATTTGCCGCATTGATAAGCAAAAGTAGAGATGGCGACCTTCTTGCCAGAATATTGAAAGGCTGGAAATATGAAGTAGTCAGAGGTTCAAGCACAGCCGGCGGTTTTGTCGCGTTAGGTATTATGGTAGATTATGCAAAAAATAATTATTCCATAGCTATAACACCCGATGGCCCAAAAGGGCCGATTCATAAATTAAAAGCAGGCGCTGTGGTAACTGCAAAAAAAAGCGGTCTTCCGTTAATATTGGTGAGTATTGGTCATGATAAAAAAAGAATATTAAAAAGCTGGGATAGATTTGAAATTCCGAAATTCTTTTCAAGAGTAAAAGTTGTTTATTCGGATCCGGTTTCGATAAAAAGTGACCTTAATTATGATGATACTTCAAAAGTAATAGAGCATTGTGAACGCGAATTAAATAAACTGCATAAAGAAGCAAACAATTTATGATATATTACTTTTAATATGATTGATCTGATAAAAATATTATTATTTCCGTTTGTTCCTGTTTATGCGGCTATAGTAAAAATTAGAAACTGGTTCTTTGACAAAAATATTTTTAAAGCACGAAAGGTTAATGCTAAAATTATTTCAGTTGGAAATATTACCGTAGGCGGTTCGGGAAAAACCCCGATGGTAATTTATTTGTCTAATTTGTTAAAACAGGAAGGTATAAGCGCAGGAGTATTAAGCCGGGGTTACGGCAGGAAATCAAAAGGCTATGTCTTGGTGTCGAAAGGTGATCGGATACTAGTTCCGGTAGATTTATGCGGAGATGAAATATATCATACGGCGTCGGAATGTAAAGTGCCTGCTGCAGTTTCGGAGAACCGTGTTTTGGGTGCTGAGAATCTTATCAAGGAAACCAAAGTTAATGCAGTTATACTTGATGACGCTTTTCAGCATAGATGGATTGAACGGGATATAAATGTACTACTTTGCGAACAAAGATTTCTATATGACCGTTCAGTTACAAATCAAAACTTGTTGCCAACCGGAATTATGCGAGAGCCCTTTGATTCTTTAAAGAGAGCCGATGCGGTAGTAATTAATCGTAAATTTTCCGAAAAAAAAGAAGTTCCTGTTTATTTGAAGAAATATTTTGAAGGTAAGAAATTATTTACCGCATACTATAAAGCAATATGCTTTTATGATGTTAAGAAAAAACTAAATTATAATATTGAAGAGTTTGAAGGACAAAAAAGCCTGGTAGTATCGGGAATAGCAAATCCGTATTCTTTTATTAATGTGCTCAAAATGACAAACGTTGATACTCAAAATCAGATAATTTTTAGAGATCATAAATATTACACGTTGAAAGAAGTACAGCGAATTAGAAAAGAATTTTATTCTACTAATTCTCATTCCGTGGTTACAACGGAGAAAGATGCTGTAAAGCTTTCGAAGTATTCCAAGGAGCTTGATGACATTGATATTTTCTATTTAAAAATTGAATTGGAAATTGATGAGTCTGAAAGCTTTAAGAAATTATTATTAAAAATATTTAACTAATACATTATAAAAGGGAGATGAGAAAAAATAATTAATTAAAAATGAGCTGTACATTTATAAAAACAGAAAAAATTATAAATATTTACGAAAACTTAATTTGGAGGAAAAGAAAAAATGGCTAAAAAAAGTAAGTACGTTTATTTTTTCGGTAATAAAAAAGCAGAAGGTAAAGCCGAGATGAAAAATTTACTCGGCGGTAAAGGAGCAAACCTTGCAGAAATGGTTAATATCGGCTTACCCGTTCCCGCGGGATTTACAATTACGACCGAAGTATGCACCGCATACTATAAAAACAAAAAGAAATATCCTAAAGAGCTTAATAAAGAAGTTAAAGATGCGCAGTTAAAAGTTGAAAATACGATGGGTGCTAAGTTCGGAGATCCGAAGAATCCGCTCTTGGTATCCGTACGCTCCGGTGCACGTGCATCTATGCCAGGTATGATGGAAACAATTCTTAATGTCGGATTGAATAATTCAACTCGTGAAGCTTTAATAGCAAAGACCGGCAATCCGCGCTTTGTTTACGATTCTCATCGCAGGTTGATTCAAATGTATTCCGATGTTGTAATGGAAAAAGCAGCGGGCATTGAGCCCGAAGAAGGTATGGGCGTGCGCCAGCAGCTTGAAAAAGAACTTGAAAAAATGAAGCACGAACGCGGCGCTAAAAGTGATACTGATTTAACTGCAGATGATCTTAAAGAACTGATAGAAATTTACAAAGTAAAAGTTCAGGAAGTTTTGGGAAGACCTTTTCCAGAGGATGCAATGGAACAATTGTGGGGTGCAATAGCTGCAGTCTTTCAAAGCTGGATGGGCAGACGTGCAATTGCTTACAGAAAATTTGAAGGCATTCCGGATGATTGGGGAACAGCTGTTAACGTTCAATCGATGGTGTTCGGCAACATGGGAGATACTTCCGCTACCGGTGTTGCATTTACGCGTAATCCTGCCACCGGAGATAATTATTTCTACGGCGAGTGGCTGCCGAATGCACAAGGCGAAGATGTTGTTGCAGGAATTAGAACTCCGAATCCTATAAACGAAGTAGGAAAGAATGAACACACGGCTCACCTACCATCCCTGGAAACAGCAATGGTACCTACTTACAAACAGCTTGATAAAGCTCAGCAGATATTGGAAAAGCATTACCATGATATGCTTGATATTGAGTTCACAATTCAGGAAGGCAAGCTTTACATGCTTCAATGCCGTGTCGGTAAAAGGAATGGTCCCGCAGCAGTTAGAATGGCACTTGATATGTATAAGGAAAAATTAATTACTAAAGAAGAAGCGGTAATGAGAGTTCAGCCTTCCCAGCTTGATGAGCTTCTTCATCCGATCATTGATCCTGCTGCCGAAAAAAATTCCGATGTAGTAACAAAAGGCTTACCGGCTGGCCCCGGGGGTGCTTCGGGACAGGTTGTGTTTTCTGCAAACGATGCTGTTAGGTGGGCAAAAGAAGGAAAACAGGTAATCCTCGTCCGTGAAGAAACCAATCCGGAAGATATCGAAGGAATGCGTGCGGCACAAGCTATTTTAACCGGCCGTGGCGGTATGACTTCCCATGCAGCTTTAGTAGCTCGTGGTTGGGGTAAATGCTGTATAGTCGGTGCAGGCGCTCTCAAAATAAATTATTCCGAAAAATATTTCTCTGTAGGTGGAGTTACAGTTCACGAAGGAGATTGGCTTACTCTTAACGGATCTAAAGGAACAGTATATCAGGGGAAGCTTCCGATGATTAAAGCTGCAGAAGAAAACCCGGACTTTGTAACTTTCATGAAACTCTGCGATCAAGTTAAAAAATTAAAAGTGAGAACAAATGCTGATACACCGGAAGATGCGGCCAAAGCCCGTGCTTTCGGTGCAGAAGGAATCGGACTTTTTAGAACAGAACATATGTTTTACGGAAAGCATTCCGAAGAGCCGCTGTTTAAGCTGCGTAAGATGATCGTTTCTAAAACCGAAGCTGAGAGAAGAAGCGCTCTTGATGAACTATTTCCGTTTGTAAAGTCTGATATGAAAGGAACTCTTGAAGCAATGGACGGTTTCGGTGTAACCATTAGAACGCTCGATCCTCCTCTGCATGAATTTGTTCCCAGCAGAACGGATGAAAGAGAAAAGCTTGCATCAAGCCTTGGAATTTCTCTTGAAGAGTTGAACGAACGGGCTGAAAAGCTTCACGAGAACAATCCTATGATGGGACACCGAGGTGTTCGGCTTGGTATTACCTATCCTGAAGTCACTGAAATGCAGGTCCGCGCAATTTTTGAAGCAACTGCAGAATTATTAAAAGAAGGCAAGAAACCTTTCCCTGAAATAATGATTCCGGTTACATGTACCATTAATGAAATTAAGCATCAATATGATATAGTTAATAAAGTTTACGACGAAGTTCGTGAGAAATTCGGTTTAAAGAAAATTCCGCATTTGACTGGAACAATGATCGAGATTCCCCGTGCTGCAATAACAGCAGGAAAAATTGCGGAAGTTGCCCAGTTCTTCTCTTTCGGAACGAATGACCTTACTCAGATGGGATTCGGATTTTCACGCGACGACATTGGTGGATTTTTACCGGATTATATCGAAAAGAAAATCCTGCCTGAAGATCCGTTCCAGTCAATCGATCAAGAGGGGATAGGAGTACTTATGAAGATTGCAGTTGAACGCGGCCGAGCTACGCGCCCGGATTTAAAAATCGGAATCTGCGGTGAGCATGGCGGCGAGCCGAGATCGGTAGAGTTCTGCCATAGCATAGGATTAAACTATGTAAGTTGTTCTCCTTTTAGAGTTCCGATAGCAAGATTAGCAGCTGCAAGAGCTGTTGTCAAGGAACTTAATTCTTCCAAGCCGAAGAAATCAAAATCTTCCGGCAAAGGAAAGAAGAAAAAGGTTTCTAAAAAGAAAAAATAAAAAGTAAATAACGGTTATTTAAGGGAGTGTTAACCCACTCCCTTTAAATAATATATAGTTCACATTAAAGAGGTAACGAAGAATGAAATTATCGGACTTCAAATATAACCTGCCTAAGACAGCTATAGCTAAATATCCTATGTCACCAAGGGATAAGGCAAAGTTAATGGTTATAAATAAGGATACGCAGGAAATAGAAAATAAGTCGTTTACCGATATGGTAAACTACATGGAAAAAGGCGACGTCTTGGTGGTTAACGAAACGCGTGTCTTCCAAGCAAGATTGTACGGAAAGAAAGAGAAGACAAACGCAAAAATTGAAGTTTTTTTACTGAGAGAATTAAATGCTGAAGATTGCATATGGGACGTAATTGTAGACCCGGCTGGTAAAGTGCGAATAGGAAATAAAATATATTTTAATGATAAGCTTTGGTGTGAGGTAATAGATAACACAACTTCCCGGGGAAGAACAGTAAGATTTAATCAGCCCGGCAATGTATACAAAGCTGTAGAAAAAATCGGGTTAACGCCTCTTCCGCCTTATATAAAAAGAGAGCCGGAAGCTTCGGATAAAGAAGATTATCAGACTGTTTACGCTAAGGTTGACGGTGCTGTGGCGGCACCGACTGCCGGCCTTCACTTTACTCCCAAACTTTTACAAAAAATTGAAAAGAAGGGAATTCATGTAGTTCCGGTGATTCTGCATATAGGACTTGGAACTTTCAGACCTGTTGAGGTGGAAGATTTAACTAAGCATAAAATGGACTCGGAGTATTTTGAAATTCATGATAAGTCTGCCGAAATTATTAATAAGTCAATAACATCAAAGCACAATGTTTTTGTAGTAGGCACCAGCACTTGCCGTGCGTTGGAAACTAGTGTCACAGCCGACGGCCTGGTAAAGCCTAATAGCGGATGGACGGATAAATTTATTTATCCTCCATATGATTTTAAAATTACAGATAGGCTGATTACAAACTTTCATACTCCCGAATCGACTTTATTAATGCTGGTAAGTGCATTTGCCGGAACTGATCTGGTAATGAAAGCATATAAAAAAGCGTTAAAGGATAACTATCGCTTTTTAAGTTACGGTGATGCAATGTTATTAATATAAGTATGGGCTTACAAGTGAAAACGTATGCAATAATACCGGCCGGAGGAAAAGGAACTAGGAGCGGTTTGTCCGCTCCTAAACAATATTTAAAGTTCGGCGGTAAAGAACTAATAGCATACACACTAGATATTTTTCAAAAAAATAAATTAGTTGATGAAATCATAATCTCTTCGGAATCTACCTTTTTTAAACAACTATGGGGAATAAAAGAAAAATATAAGTTTACTAAAGTAAAGCAAATTGTAGAAGGAGGAA
>JBJKQE010000291.1:0-8846 GCA_046705645.1 Ignavibacteriaceae bacterium
TATATGTCTTTTTGCAGCTTAAGCACTGGTATCTTTGTTTACCTTGCTTAGTTTTTCCGTTTAACTTTACTTTTTTACTCTTACAGTTTGGGCAATGTTTTTTTTCATCATTCTCAACTATCATTGAGTTTTGTTCCTATAAATTTATATAATCAAATCTTTTATATAAATTCCAGCAACACTTTTTGACTATTATACCAAGAATGACAGGATTTACAGAAAGAAATATTCAACTTTTAGAAACCGTCATGACCAGGGTGCAATAAGAGATTCAAAAGGCCCTATATATTTTCAGAATAAACATAATCCGGAATATAATAATTGGGTGAAAGATCATAGACAAAACTAGAGTGATTATAGAAGTAAAAATAGTAATAACAGAAGCAGCTCTGTTCAGCAAAAACAAAATGTCAGGAAAAACCGATTAAATAAACAGAATAAAAATAAGAATACGGGAAATAAGAGAAATAAAGAGGATAAGAAAAAAGGGAGAAAATAATAGAAGTATGCAAAGAAGTTATTTTGCACCGTTCTTTTCAAATTAAAATCTTGTATAAACAATAAGATATGTGATGTCTTCAAGTGCGGAATAATTTATTTGTAAATTCTTCCGGTCTTTACCAGGCGAATTTTTTTTATTAATTATATTCACTAAATACAAATTAGACCTTGTTGCTTGACTAATTCATGAAAAGGAAATACTGAAGAAATAGATGTATTTATATACTCGAATCTTTAATAACTTTCATCTATTTATTATTTTACCATCCTAAAATTATTAATATAAATAATAAACCTTTATTATAGATGAAAAAAACAGCAAGTAAACGCTATTCGCTCTCAAAAGATAAAATTAGGATTCTCCTTTTGGAAGGTATTCATGAGAATGCATTAAGGTATTTCAGTGAGAACGGCTATACCAATGTAGAATATATAAAAAGCTCGCTGGACAATGAGCAGCTGTTGAAAAAGATAAAGAATGTGCATATGATAGGGATTCGCTCCAGGACTCACCTTACAAAAGAAATATTAAGCCAGGCAAAACTGCTGATTGCCGTAGGATGCTTCAGCATAGGGACCAACCAGGTTGATCTTGATTCTGCAAAAAGAAAAGGCATACCGGTCTTCAACGCACCGTTTTCAAATACAAGGTCGGTTGCCGAACTGGTAATAAGCGAATGTATTCAGCTTATGAGAAGAATTCCCGAAAAGAATATGGCAGCTCATGAAGGTAAGTGGCTGAAGGATGCTTCCTCATCTTTTGAAGTCCGCGGTAAAAATTTAGGTATAATCGGATACGGTCATATCGGTTCTCAAGTTTCCATACTTGCCGAATCTTTCGGAATGAATGTTTTCTATTATGACATAGAAAAGAAATTAAGTCTGGGAAACGCAAAAGCCTGCAGCTCGCTTGATGAACTGTTGAAAAAATCAGATATAGTTACTCTTCATGTACCGGATACACCCTTGACGAGAAATATGATCACTCAAAAGCAATTGTATTTAATGAAAAAAGGTTCTTTTCTTATAAATGCTTCTCGAGGGAGTGTGGTTAATATCGAAGATCTCGCGGGCGCATTGGAATCAAATCATATTGCCGGCTCTGCTGTAGATGTGTTTCCCAAAGAGCCCGGGTCTAATAAAGAACCCTTTGTCTCCCTTCTTCGGAAATATCCTAATGTTATATTGACTCCTCATATCGGAGGAAGTACGGTTGAAGCTCAGTCAAGTATTGCGCTTGAAGTTTCCGAAAAGCTTGTTAAATACAGTGATGTTGGTTCAACTATAGGAGCAACAAATTTTGTTGAAGTTTCTCTAACTCCGAACTTTAATAAACAGCGCTATCTGCATATTCATGAAAATAAACCCGGTATGCTGAATAAAATTACCAAGGTATTTGTATCCAGAAAGCTGAATATTGCATCTCAATATCTTCAAACGGATTCAACAATGGGTTATGTAATTTTTGATGTAGATAACAAATCAAATTCAGGTGAAATTCTACGAGAGCTGAAATCGATTCGCGGTACTATCAAAGCTAGAGTATTATTTTAGATCAAATTTTAGAAAGAAAATTTTATTTCAACAATAGTAATTTCTTAGCTGCAATAAAATTTCCGGCTTTTAATTGATAAAAATAGACACCGCTTGCCAGCAGCCTGCTGCCTGCTGCAAGCTGTACTTTATAACTTCCCGCCTGCTGCTCTTTGTTTACCAATGTTTCTACTTCGTTGCCTAGTATATCGTATACTTTCAATGTTACATTCGCTGCTTTGGGTATATCATATTTAATTGTAGTAGCCGGATTAAATGGATTCGGATAATTCTGATAAAGTGTAAATTTTATCGGGTTTATTTTATCATCTTTCATTCCCGTTACATTGCTAACGGAGTATGATAATAATTCCCAGTTTTCTAATCTTCTGCTGTTAGGTTCCTCAGAAATAAAAATTGAGTTGATCTCTTTTACTATTCCGACCCCCGGCTGTATCCAAAATTGAATACGGCTGTAATCATTACAGCAAAAACCTGATTGTACAATCCTGAATGCATTATAAAATGTGCCTCCCTGCACTATTACAGTGTCAATGCTAGCAACAGAACCCGCCTCATCACCAATTCCGCCCCATGTACTTCCAACTTTTATCGGCAAAACCAATTTACTGAGTCCATTATAGAATCCATTTAAAGATATTGGTAAAAAGCTAAGTGTATCTATTTTCCGTTCTAAATATAACGAATCAATTTTATCTGTGAATTTGAAAAGCCAAATATATCTTATTGTTCCATTAGGCAGGTACTTTACATTATTAATTTTAACGGTTACTGTATCGTTAATATTTTTTATGGAATCTATAACATGATAAGTCCATCTGTCACCTACCTGCAGTGGAAAATCATTAGTAGTATCTAATTTTACTTTTTTAATTGAATTATTCACATATACGCTGCTTCGATAATATGATTCTGTATAAGCAGATAAATTCTGCGGAAGAATTTTAATAGCGGAAAGCAGAATAATTCCAATTATTATAAATGAAATGAAATGCTTATTCATGAGATAACCTTTCTATCTCAAGCATAGTTCAGATTAAATATATGATGATATCCATTAATATGATATTGTTATTAACATAAATAATTAAAAATGCATCTGCAATGAACTAAATCAAAATTACCGGGATAAAAAAGTCACTTGAATTATTCTTAGTACAGTGAAGTTTTATAATAAGAACAATCTTTTCGAAAATTTGCATTAAAATAATTCATTTAACTGGTAAATAATTTGATTTTCAATATAAAAATCATATGGGTTGGAAAATGAAGGTTATATTCAGTCTACTTGTAATAATGCTTATGTTCCTATCAATAAGCTGTAATCCGGATTCACCTCTTGCTGTTGTCTTTTCTTCGCCTAAATGTGAAATAACTTA
This sequence comes from Ignavibacteriaceae bacterium, assembly GCA_046705645.1. Taxonomy (GTDB): domain Bacteria; phylum Bacteroidota; class Ignavibacteria; order Ignavibacteriales; family Ignavibacteriaceae; genus FEN-1297. The sequence goes on from JBJKQE010000291.1 coordinate 3,435, forward strand.
TATTGAAAAATATGATTCTTCTTTGGGAGAGTTTACAAGATTTACTATTACCTTAATAAACTATGATGATGGTGCTACTACTTTCAATACAGGCTGCATTATCAAACTGAAAGAAGGAATTACAATAATAGACAGGGGTTCAGCATATTTTGTCGCTCTTAATCAAGCCGAGTCGGCTGTTGATAAAGCCTGGTTTTCAAATATTTTAGATCAGACGCAATACGATTCATATGAAATATCTTTATACTGGTACGATTCTCAAGGTAATTATTATACTCAATAAATCGAATTCCAAATTAAATAATGCTTGGGGGATGATTGAATTAAATGAACAGCCGGCTATTTGAGAAACTATATGTAGCGGCAGCATCCAATCTAAGAATTATGAATTCGTTGTCCGGCAATACATTTTACCCAATTTAATTTACTATCACATTGCGGATTTTTGCCTTTTTAAAAACATTAACGATAATCTTGATATTTAAAATGTAATATTGTTAAAGATAAGATGGTATCAATTTAAATTGGTACCATCTCCCGACCTCCAAAATAAAATTTCATTTTCTGAAGTCTAAAAAAAATTAAAACTATCTACTGCTTTATCCAAAGTTTCATAAGAATTAAAAATTTTTAATGATCCGACATTATCCATTAATGAAAGTGCTTCTGCACCAGGCCTTACGAGCCTAAGTTCACCTCCAATTTTCGAAATATTCTTCAATGCAACAACCAGAACGCCTAAAAATGTTGAATCGATAAATTCACACTGGCTAATATCGACTATTACCTTTTTAAAACGCAGTTCACAGTCATCAGCCAGCAGCTTCTTCAATTCACCCGCCTCCTTGTATGTGGCACGAGTTAGATTAACCGCTTCAACTATTATATCTTTTATTACTCTCTTTTCAAAGTCTTCCATATCATCCTCACAAATCTATTTCCTATTAAAAGAAAAAGTTTAGAGTTTTTAATTCTATAATCCGAACATTAGTGTTGCAGAAAGAGATAATGTATTAATAGCACGTGAACTGTTTACAAAATCTATATTACTGCCGTTAAAATATTGCGGATCTTTTGTATCATTTAAAGCTAAATACGAATCCACTCTTTGAGATATAGTCGGATTTATATCATTCCATGACTTGCCGAAAGCATTTAAAAAATTATATTGAATTCCGATATCCAATTTGGTTCCTCCTCCTATACCCCATATAATTCCGCCGCCTAATCCCAAGCCAACACGTTCGGTAGTCTGCATTGTATAATCAGCAGAAGGAACTCTAGGTGTTCCCTAAATGTTACATCACCGCTAAAGGAATTTAAAGAAATAATGCCGCTTAAATACGGGGTTATAGGGGACAATGGAATACTAAATTGAAGTTCGGGGCCTATTTTTATTGAGAAATTTTTTTGTGAAATATTTATGCTTCCTATTCCGGGTTCCGCATTTCCGTTATTGGTAAACCAGGCATAATCCAATTCACCAAATAAATTAAAACCCAAAAGCCCTAATCTTACTTTTCCATGTAAATTAAACCCGGTAGACAGGCCGTATTTTGTACCGGCATAATAATCGATAGTTGATCCCCCGTAATCTCCCATTGGGGAAACCAATCCAAATCCTCCACCTAATTGTATAGAAACAGGTTTAACTGGAATTTGTGCATATGATGAAACCGTTAAAAGGATAATAATTAATAAAGATATCCCCAATACTTTAAGTCTGTTCATATTGCCATCCTTTCGTTATAATTTTCAACCAAATTATTCTGAAAGACAAAAAAATAATTTATAATTTCTTCTAAATTGTCTAGAAGAATAATTTAGTATCTCTTCATTTAAGTATGTGTAGTCGACTATGAAATATTTCGGCCGGCTAATTTAACCGGCCTAATTAAAATTACGGCAGATTATTTTTTTGTGAGTATTATCGTACCAATATCAGTAGTTTTAGATGCATTAACAGTTACATTTGAAATTGTAGTGTCTTTATAAGTTGTCATATCTTGAGGTGCTATGGTAACCGAATAAGTATTTGGCTGTAAATATTGAAGCTTAAACCCGCCGCTTGCATCTGTTGAAGTCGATACCGTATCCAAACCGCTAATAGCCCATACGTTTGAAGAGACGGAATCGGGGGATACTGCACCTGAAATTATTCCGGTCGTCGCTGTAGTTACAACTCTAATAACCGGTTTCAGTTTAAATTGTAAATTTAGAAGAGAGCCGGTACTTATTATTGAACGATTTGCATCAAAGTCCAATGTCAGCAAATAAGTGACACCTGCCTGAACATTAGCGTCAACATTCAGTTTAATTCCGGTTTGAAATCCACTTGGAATGGTTAAGCTGTATGTTTGTCCGTTCATAACTAAGTTGCTGCCTTCTCCTAAAAATAATCTGATCTGTGAATAAGTCCCTGCCTGCAAATTAGCCTCACCAATTACCGCATTTACTCCATTAACAAGCTGTAATAAATTATAAGTTGCTTGCTTATTGTTCAATGTAAGCCATCCGCTTACACTGTCGCTGCTTGTAATATGAGCTTGAACACTGTCAATTACTATATTTACTGCTGAATAATCAGCCGGGCTGTCAATCATCATTATCTTCATTGTACCTGTCATTGAATTCGGTGAAGCGGGATTATTGTTTGAACATCCTAAATACAAAAATGTAAATAAAATACCTACGGCTATTATTGTTCCGAACATCTTCATTATATTACTCCTTATTTTAATATTAATGACTCTTAAATTTCACACATAATATGCCAAGAAAATTTATAGTAATTTTTTGCCTTATTTTAACATTTACTTTATTGTATTAAAATTCATAATGCCTGGATATAATTTTAATTTGCCTGGTTGAGGAATTGAACAGGTGGTATTATTGCAATTATTGTTAAATATTTAATTACAAAAAATTTTTCGTAAAAAAATGAGAAATTATAGGGAAGTCCTTTCAATTTATTAAAATATGTAAATAATTCAGGGCATGTGTAAATTTTTCATTTTATTATAAATTCTTTTTAATGTTCCTAATTCAATGATCTATTTATTATTTTACAGTGAATATTCGCCGTTTCACAATTTCAGCAATTTATTTTCATCAATAAAAGCCGTAAATATTGTTCCTGTTAAAAAGATACCGCTTAAAAAATAATTTTTTAAGGATTTTCAGTTTAAATTATTTTAATATTCTTAAATGAAAGTATACCTTTTATTATTAATGTTTTGGGGCCTGATAATTTTTTCATCTTGTAAGGTAGGCGATAATTTATCCGGTCCTTCCTTATTACCGGGAAAATTTATTGTAGATAGTGTAGGAACTGCGGTACTTGTTAAAAATAATACATTAACTAATCATTTACGTACATATATAACGCTCTCAATAATTTATCATTATAAAAACTATTTAGGCGAATTAAATAGCATTTCTCTTTATATTAAAAATTCATACGGCGTGAATGAAACTGTAGACTACCTAGGCCCGGATTATGCAATTATTAAGCAAAGTATTAAGTCTGATTTTCAATTCCCGGTTTCTTTAGCAGGCCAGAACAACGTCCGGCCTCTTCTGAGTTTAAATGGAACTTTCTGGATAAAATCTTCAATAAATGATTTCCATATTGCCGGTAATTTTTTCATACAGCGATACTTTAGTAGTAAAAGTAAGTCGAATGTATAGAAATAATTAATAATTTAATTATTGTCTATTCACAAAGATTACAGTTCAATTTGATCCTAAGTATATCTTACATTTCCCTTTTGATTTTAATTAATATTTCTTATTTTATAATCAGTCCAGATATAGGGTTCTCCCCTGCCCTTTATCTATTGAACGGACTAAGCCCATCTGAAACCCCCGTCAGGTGGGCTTTTTATTTTCACTCCGGAGGTATAAAAAGGAAATAATCTTCAGAAGATATTTTTACTGTAAATGCTGTTATCGTTATTTAATTAAACAGAGCAGTCTATGAAAATTTCCCCCCATGAAAAAAAATAATGTTGAAGTTGATTTTCCTTTACCCTACCTTCACTTTAAATAATACAAATATAATTGCGTTACAATGTCAAATATTAAATCGGGTGATTAAATTGTTATAATTATCGTTTTTAGTACATCCTAAAAGTTATGCGCTAAAATACCTATGGTTAAGCAATTTTTTGTTAATGTTTAGTCGTTTATACTCCTCCTTATTCGTGCGGATCGAAAATAATTAATTTATCAATTTATGCCTAAATAACGGCGCTTTATGATAATCGGAATTGAAGCTTCTTCGCTGGGTGAAAAGTATACCGGAACAAGCCGGTATATTTATTGCATCATCGAACAATTGAAAGAAATGGGGAATAATATTACCTTATTTAATCATATAGAAAATCTTAAAAGAAGAGATTATATAGCAAGAATAAAAAAAATTTGGTATAGAAATTATTCTATAAAAAATGAAATTAACTCTTATAATACGGATTGTTTAATCTTTCCCGACTATTATATGCCCTCAGGCATTAAGAAAAAATCAGCTGTAATTATTCACGACCTTTCTTTTATTACCCATCCTCAATTTTATTCAAAGTATTTTACCTCCTACTATAATTACCAGATAAGAAAAACGCTTAAGCAAAAACCGGTTATTGTAACAGTCAGTGAACATTCAAAAAAGAATATTATTAAATACCTCGGTGTAGATGAAAAAGAAATATTAATTGTTCAAGGTTATTCAACTCTCAAATCTTTAGATTCTGAATCTAAAAAGAAAAAAGATTATTCTCCTTATATTTTATATGTCGGTCATATTGAGCCAAGGAAAAATTTAAACTTCATGATAGAAGGATTCTTAAGGTGGAAGTACGAAACAGGATCGGAACTAAAATTAATGATTGTAGGTGAATTATGGATACGCACAAAATCGACTCTGAATTTAATGAACAACTACACAAATCACCCCGATATAATTTTTAAAGACTATGTTTCGGAAGATGAGCTAAGTTCCGCTTATGAAAATGCTTCGGGTTTTATTCATACAAGTTTTGAAGAAGGATTCGGATTCCCCGTACTTGAGGCAATGCATTTTAACCTTCCTATACTTTGCACGGATAGTATCTCAACTGCCGAAATATCCGGTCCTTTGTCTGTAAAGATTAATCCATATGACTCTACAAGTTATGTCAACGGACTAGGAAAATTATCCGAAATAATTAGATGGAAAAAGAATGTTGATTATGATATTCAATATTCTCCCGGAAGAACTAGAAGTCAATTGGAAGAACTGCTTGAGAAGCTAGGATCAAAGAAGTTTTTTACCGGAGGGCTGATCAAAGCAAACAATAATCCCGATGCGCTTAAAAAAACTCTGTTATATGCAGGTATTTTTAACAGCGGAATTAAAGAAGAAAATCTTCATAA
>JBJKQE010000292.1:0-4366 GCA_046705645.1 Ignavibacteriaceae bacterium
TCAAGTAAAGTTTTATTTCTCTCATAATTAAGTTTTGCATTTTCAAAATTTGCCTTAGCCTGAATATAACTTGCCTGTGCTTGTTTAGCATTCTGAGAATATATTGTAGTATCAATTAAAGCTAATAGCTGGTTCTTCTGTACTTTATCTCCAATGTCTACATAAATCTTTTCGATATTGCCGCTTACTTTAGAATAGATATTTGCCTGTTGAATAGGTAAGATGTCTCCTGTCAGAGATTCAATTTTAGAAATATTGCCATGTGAAATTTTTCCTATTTTTACTGTAGGCACTACTTTAGGTCTTCGGGCGGATTCTGCACTGTTGCTTTTTATTCTAAGAAATACAGCTATAATGAAAATTATTATTAGTCCCGAAACAATGTAGATGGTCTTCTTTTTATTTTGCATTTTAGTTCTTCCAGTAGACAGCTAAAAATTTATAAAACCAGAAAATAAATTAATTTTGTGAACAGCTAAACTTGGACAACAAATCTTAACCTACGGTTTAATCTTTTTTGCGTAATAAGCTATTTTCCCTTTTACCCTTTTAATATTGATTTATTGTCAATTTAAAGTGAATTCTGAAGTCACAAAAATAATAGATATTTTATCAAAAAAAATAGTATTAATAATTATTAAAGTTCAATTGATTATGAACTTAAGAATTGGTTAAAAAGTGTTAATTTGCAGACAAGTAATTTCCATTTATTCTAATTCAAGATATTTTTATTATAAATAAATATGGTGTAATTTCAATCATTATTTTTATTCAAAGCAAATGATATTTTATGCACAATTTTGCAGGCTTAATAAAATGAATCGCATATTAAAGTTAATTAAGTTATTTGAAAATATTTTCGTTTTAACTTCAATTTTATCCGCCACAATTAATGCACAGGAATATGATTTTAATAATCACTTTTTATCCTCAAATATTTTATCTAACAATTTCATTTCTAATTCATTTTTACATAGGAATAGCCTAATTCAAAAAAAAATATTTTATTCATACCAGCCTTTATACAATGCAGCATTAAATCAATCAACTGCCCCATCTCCAAATTTAGCAGTGTTTGATCATTTCGGTCAGAATTTTTTAAATAGTTTTAAAGGTGATAACCTTTATCTGCAGCTAGCAGGAGTTGCGTCAACTGCTTTAATTGTTACTTCAAATACCGATTATCATGTAGAACATTATTTTAACGAGCATGAATCATACAGCAATATTGCCAGACCGGTTGTTTTCACCGGAATGTTTTTACCTTTTATAGCAAGCGGTTCACTTTATGCTTACGCAAAAATTAAAAATGATAATGAAGTTTTAGGTGCATCATTTGCCGTAATGCAGGCTACGATTACTGAATTTCTATACAACTCATTATTAAAAGCAATTACCGGCAGACCTCATCCAGATTGGCAGAATTCGAGTGACATGGAAAGTCTTAGTAAAACTTTTAGGTTTGGTTTCGATAGAGGAGGAATTTTTTGGGGATGGCCATCAGGTCATACAGCAGCAACTACTGCCGTAGTTTCTGCACTAATGGGTTATTATCCTAATAGTACATGGCTAAAGGTAGCTGGTTTCAGTTTAATGGCTTATACAATATTTGGCGTATCAGCTTTTCACCGGGGAGGAATGCATTGGTTTTCAGACGCAGTGGCAGCAGCATTTATGTCATATGCAGTAGGATCTACAATCGGTAAATATTATAGAAGCAGATTCTCTAATAATGGAAGTCAAAGTTCGAATTTAATGCCTGCAATTGGAAACAATTTAGGAGGTTTCAGTTTTTCCATTCAATTCTGAGCATGTAATATTTAATTTCTTCTGAGTTTAACCAAAAGAATTAATATCTTCTAGATATAGAAATTATCTATTCAATTAAGGCTTCAATATACTTTTAAATGAATTTTTAAATTTGGTATATAAAAGAGAAACCGTAATCATAACAGCACCCAATGCAACAAATGAAACAATCTTATAAGTCGGATCCGAACTTGTAATGCCTATTATAAAGACGTATCCTAAAGTAAGGAGAAGAGTTAGCAGCGCCATCCATCTGTATTTTTTATTCTTTAAAATCAAACTCATTATATAATAAAGAACTGCAATAGCAATCCAGGAAATGCTAACCCAGCCCTCCGGAATTACATGATAGAGCGAATAAGGTATAATAAACAATGCAGCCAAAAGATAAGCATTTCTCATTTGCTCGGTTTTTAATGATAGTCTGTCTTTCTTCCAATTTAAAACCCTTGCACTTAATAAAGCGACTATACCATAACTAATGCTGACTATACTAATTTTTCCTTCCATCGCTAAATATGCAATAAATATAATAACATATATAATAAAGTTTGCTAATACTATATATTTTGATTTGAACCATACTGCCGTGGAAACTACCAGCAGACTCTGCCAGCACAAATAAATAAAAAAGTTTGGTGAGCTGAATTGGAATACTATTGCCGAACTTAATGCCAGGTAACCAAGCATAGCATAAATAAAGGTAGAATATTTACTTTCCGTCTTTATCCAAAATATTACTGCAATAATCAAAAATACTATTGATGCAAGAAGATGATAAATTATGATACCTTCTTTTATCATAGATAATGTAATAATGAACAATAGACTATATGCGCCGATTACATTCATAAAGGAACTAATGATAGATGGTGTTTTTTCAGCTTTCTTATTATCTCCCAAAATATTTGCAGATGCAAATACTGCTGAATATAGTAAAATAAAAATAAGATTTAATTCAGGTGAAGTTATTGTTTGAATTGTCTTACCAACTAACGGATTATTCAGAAACCAAATGAAATGAGTAAAATAAGTAAGTACAATTCCTAAATGGATTAAATATTCCCAATTGTATTTCAATTTTAGAAAGACAATTAGTGAAGACATCAACAAGATTGTAATGAATAAGAAATATGAATTATCGCTTACTATAGCAGAGATATAACCGAATGCAATACTTAATCCTGAAAGATAAATTGACCTTTTTCTGACAGAAATAATAAGATTAAAAACAACTACCAGAAGCAGCAATATTAATTCGGCCGAAATATTATTTATTATTACACTTTGGCTGAAGAAATGAAGTCTTAATGTAGTGAAAAATAGAAGTGTTAAACTTCCGCCCAATAAATATCCGCATATGTAAGAATAATTTTTTTTGCAGTAAATTGAAAACCCGTAAATTGCTGCAGAAATTATGTACCCAAAAATAGGCGGGAAAAATAAAGGAAGATTTTTATATGGAAATGTTAGGAAAAATGTTATGCCTATGACTAAAACTATAATACCAGCTTTTGCCAGCCAGAATTGCCCTATTTTATATTCGAGTTCTTCTTCTTTATTCTGATAATCAATACCACCAGCTTCAGTTTCTATTATAGGTTCGCTAGCCTGTTCAACTTCAAGATTTAGATAATCCTCAATTTTAGAAATGCGCTTTTCTAAACTTTTTAATAAAGAGATTATCTCTTCGTTTGTAAAATTTTCAGAAGATAAATCACCGGGAGGAACAGATTTCTGCATCATGCACCTCTTTTGTTAAGATTAATAAATTATCTAGTTCTCACACTATTTATTTGAGAACTCATTCATCTGCTAAAAATTCATAGAAGAACAATTATTAAATAAAGTCTATAATTTTGAATTATTACGAATCTTCTTTTTCCTTTTCAATCCTTTTTATGTATAAATATAAAACCAGTGCCAGAAAACTTATTATAACTACTGAAATGCCCAATCCGATTCTGCGAAAATAGTATTCATGAATAGCTGCTTTAGCTTCCAAAGTAACCGTTGAAGTTACTTTTAATCCTTTGTCTACTGTAGCTTTAAATTTATCTAAGTTGAATGCATGCACCATAGTTCTCGATTCAAGGCGGGCCTGCCTGGCATCGCGCAGCTTAAATAATTCTTCATTTACTTCCATCCCCTTTTGTTCTGCTTCATTCACTAAGGCTAAAGCAGATTTCTCTGATGATTCAAGACTATCGATTAATTCACGCATTGTCTTAGCTTCCATATAGCCTTTAGGATCTTTATCTTGCTGATGACACTTGTAACAAACAGCTCCGGGTGTAACTCCCAATAATTTATCAGTCGCAGTTACAATATCATGATTACTGTGGCAAATTTTGCATTCAGGAAGTTTCTTTTCATCAAAAGCTTTTTTATGCGGACTTTTGGAAAACAATTCTGCATTTAAGGCATGACATGTACCGCACACTTCAGAAATAGATTCTATACCCGGAGGTGTTGCTGCATGATTTCCATGACAGCTGTTGCAAGCGGGTGCACCTAAATCATGTTTTTGAAGAAGAGCAATTCCATGAACACTTTT
>JBJKQE010000293.1:0-9082 GCA_046705645.1 Ignavibacteriaceae bacterium
GATTTAGGCACGCATTTAGCGAGAGTCCCTTAGTCTTTCATAAAAATATGATAGTACAAATAGGGGCTATATATGAAGACAGTTATAAAAATACAATACAGTATTTTAAGAATAAGGACAGAAAAGATTATCCCACTGCTATTGTATGTTTTAACGATATGCAGGCACTTGCAGTAATGGCTGTATTAAAGGAAATAAATGTAAAAATACCGGATGATATTTCGATTATAGGTAACGATGACATATACTATGCAAAGATATACCCGGTGCCGCTAACAACTATAAGAGCACCTCAGAGAGAAATAGGTAGAAAAGCAGCTGAAATATTAATTAAAAATATAGAGGCATCAAAACTACAGCAATTTGAAAAAGTTATTCTAGAGACTGAATTTATTATTAGAGAATCAACCAAAGTATTTAACCGTAATTAAAAATAAGTAAAAATTTTTACTGCTTTTCAATTTGAATTCAATTCCGTATTATTAGTAAAAATGATAAATTTCTAAATAAAGACCATTAAATTTTCACATCTTTCAGAAATAAATAATAATAAGCAAATAATAATACATTTTGATAATATTCATGAGTGGAATTGTTTTATTTTCCGGTTATCTACAAAAAAATTTCTTGATGCCGATTTATTTTTAACAGCATTATAAATTTTAATTTAATTATCAAATATTTGGAATTTAATTGTTGACATTTAAAACAAATATACGTATTATTGAAACGGTTCAATTATTTTTGAACGGTTAAAAAAAATTAATTTTTTTTATAATTCCAGTACATAAGACTCGCGTGGTATAAAGGAGATTAGAGTTTAAATAAATTCTTTATAATTGTGTCGGAACAAATATATTGAGCAGATAATTGGATAGTGATTTTTTAGAAGCTGATTATAAAGTTTTATTTTCTTCATATGGTTGTTGTAGATTTAATAATAGAATTTATCGGGGTCTAATATTTTATTTCAAAGCACTTTAAAAATTGCAATCAAACGTTGTATTGAAAAATTAGCTAATAACTGTTTTTCAAATTTTTAAATAATTTGTAGTATTTCTATAATAACTTCTTTCTAAAGCTGTCATAAGGAGTGATAAGCTGAAATTTTGGGTATATTTATTTTTATGGAATTATTAACTGGAAATTGCTAATGAATGAAAAACAATTACAGTACAGAGAACCTGATGTAAGTGAAGAATTACCTGATTATAAAAATCCAAAATTGTCTTCTGAAAAAAGAACTGCGGATCTTTTAAGAAGAATGACAATTGAAGAAAAAATTGCTCAATTAATGGGGATTTGGAATGATGGAATAGAAGATTTTAGCGATGAAACTCTGAATGATCCTATACGAATGAAGGAAATTTTTGGAAACGGATGTAATTCTATCCACCCCTCTTCACTTGGAATAAAAGAAACCGTTGAATTAAGAAATAAAATTCAAAAATATCTTTTTGAAGAAACAAGGTTGGGAATACCAGCTCTATTTGTTGATGAAGGTCAGCACGGCGTGATGAGACCTAATTCAACTGTTTTTCCGCAAGCTATCGGTATGGCCTGCTCATGGGATCCCATTCTTTTTGAAAAGATATATAGTGTTGTAGCTTACGAAATGCGTTCAAGAGGAACCCACCATGCTTTATCCCCGGTTATTGATGTTTGCCGTGAACCGAGATGGGGAAGAGTTGAAGAGACTTACGGTGAAGATCCTTATTTGAATGGCATTTTGGCTTGTGCAGCTGTAAAAGGTTTGCAAGGTTCGGATGATGGAACTATTAAAGAAAATCATGTTGCAGCTACTCTAAAACATCTTGTAGGACATGGAGAACCCGAAGGAGGGCAAAATCAAGGCCCTGCTAATTATTCAGTTCGTGTGTTACGGGATTACCACATGCCGCCTTTCAAAATGTGCATCGAAAAAGTTAATCCGGCAGCGGTAATGCCGTCATACAATGAAATTGACGGAGTCCCTTCACATTCCAATAAATGGTTAATTAAAGATGTATTGCGAAAAGAATGGGGCTTTAAAGGAATGGTTGTTGCAGATTATTTTGCAATTGACCAACTTTTAATAAAAGAATACGTTGCGAATGACAAAAAAGATGCTGCAATGATTGCTTTCAATTCCGGAGTTCAATTTGAATTTCCCAAAAGTAATTATTATAAAAATCTAATTGAGTTGTCGGATGAAGGTAAGATTAAATTAGCCGATATTGATCAAGCAGTAACACAAGTTTTAAAATTAAAATTTGATCTTGGATTGTTTGAAAATCCTTACATTGATGCTGAAGAAGCGATCTCTGTAAGTAAAAAAAGCGGGCATATTGAATTAGCACTAAAAGCAGCGCAGGAATCAATTGTTTTGCTTAAGAACGAAGGAAATGTGTACACAAATGGGAATAGACTTCTACCATTACCTAAAAACAAATATAAGAAAATAGCGGTTATAGGCCCATGTGCTAAAGAATTATATTTTGGCGGATACTCTGGAGAGCCTTACAAGAAAGTAAGCTTGCTTGATGGTATTAAAAATAAAGTAGGTAATAATGCTGAAATATTATTTGCTCAGGGCTGCAAATTAACTACTAATACTACCACAAGCTATTTCAACTGGAAGAATAATGAGATTAAATTTGCTACTAAAGAAGAAAATCTTGAATTGATTAAAGAAGCTGTAGAAGTAGCCAAAAATGCAGAAATAATTATTTTAGCATTAGGTGAGAACGAACATCTTTGTCGGGAAGCATGGGCGAAAGATCATTTAGGCGATAACATGTCTTTAGATTTATTCGGCGAACAAAATGAACTTGTAGATACTGTTGTTGCCTTAAATAAACCGGTAGTAGTATATTTAATGAACGGACGTCCTCTTTCGGTAAATAATTTGCTTGAAAAAATCCCTGCTATAATTGAGGGATGGTATATGGGACAAGAGACTGGAACTGCAGCTGCAGATGTTATTTTTGGAGATGTGAATCCCTCAGGAAAATTGACTATTACTGTTCCAAAGTCTGCCGGACAATTACCGATGTTTTATAATCATAAACCCAGTGCTCAGTTTGTTAATTATATTTCACAGGATATACAACCGTTATTCCATTTTGGTTTCGGATTAAGTTATACAACATTTAAGTATGATCAACTTCGGCTGAAAAGAGAAAAAATTAAAGTTGGTGAATCGACTTTTATTACGGTTGATGTAACTAATACCGGAAAGGTTGACGGTGATGAAATTGTTCAAATGTATATAAGAGATAAAGTAAGTTCAGTAACACGCCCGGTAAAAGAATTAAAAGGATTTCAGCGAATCACTTTAAAACCCGGTGAAACAAAAACTGTTACATTTGATATCACTCCCGAAAAGCTTGCTTTTCACAATATTAATTTTGAATATATTGTAGAACCGGGTGATTTTGAAATAATGGTTGGTAATTCATCCCGAGATGAAGACTTAATTAGATTAAAATTAAATGTAGTTGATTAATCATTAAGTAATTATATTCCTTCTTTTAAAATAATAAGGAGTAATCGTGCAAACCATTTCCGAAAAATTGTCCATTAAAGAAAAAATAGGCTTCAGTTTAGGGGACTGCGCTTCAAACCTGTTTTTCCAAACCTTTATCTTGTTCTTAATGTTCTATTATACCGACATTGCCGGCCTGCCGGCTGCGGCTGTTGGAACAATGCTTCTTGTAACACGTATTGCCGACGCATTCTTTGATCCGACGATTGGATTTTGGTCTGATCGAACATCTACTCGCTGGGGAAAATTCAGGCCGTTCCTTTTATGGTTTGCACTGCCGTTTGCTGTAATTGGTGTTTTAACTTTTACTACTCCGGGTTTTAATACAACCGGAAAACTTATATATGCATATATCTCTTATACTGCAATGATGTTTGTATATTCTGCCATCAATGTCCCATACTCCGCACTTATGGGAGTAATTACTCCTAACTCCGAGCAGCGTACAGTAGTTTCCTCATTTCGATTTGTTGCTGCATTTTCCGGAGGGTTCATTGTTCAGCTATCTACATTGTTCCTTGTTCAGGCGTTGGGTGGTGGTAACAAGCAGTTAGGCTGGCAGCTTGCGATGAGCTGCATTGCGGGACTTGCCTTTGTTTTGTTTATGATAACTTTTTTTACAACAAAAGAAAGAGTTGAAGCGCCGAAAGAACAAAAGACTAAATTCAAAGTTGATATAAAAGATTTATTTAAGAATAAACCCTGGCTGCTGATTGCAGGTGCAACAGTATTCCAACTGACTTACATTGTTATGCGAAGTTCGTCTGTAGTTTATTACTTTAAGTACTATGTAGGTGTCCAAGAGTTTAGCATGTTCGGACATGTTTATCATCTTACTATGGATGAACTTACTACGTTATTTTTAACATCCGGAACAATTGCAACGGTAGTCGGAGCGATTTTTACAAACTTTTTTGCCAAAATTTTTGATAAGAAAAACACATATCTTGGATTCTTAATTGTGAGTGCGGTCTTATGCGGTTTGTTCTATTTCTTACCACCTAAAGCTGTAGTTTTAATGCTTGTCCTGAATCTTTTAGTTTCTTTCTTTTTCGGACCGGTTTCCGTGCTTCAATGGGCAATGTATACTGATGTAGCGGATTATTCCGAATGGAAAAACAGCCGGCGTGCAACTGGTCTTGTTATGGCGGCTTCCCTGTTTTCCTTAAAAGTCGGTCTTTCATTAGGTGGTGCTTTAGTTGGCTGGATGCTGGCATTCCACGGATTCATTGCAAATGAGGTTCAATCGGTATATTCACTTGATGGAATTAAAATGCTCATGAGCTGGTACCCGGCGGTAATCGGAGTTGTCGGCGGTTTGATAATGATTTTCTATCCGCTTACCAATAAAATGATGGTGAAAATTGAAGAAGACCTGACTCAACGTAGAATTAAAAGCGGTAATAATAATTTGGAAGCGTCGCCGGCAAATTAATCAGTATAATATTTATTATTACAACACTTAGTATATTCTTACACCCGGATCAAACCGGGTGTATTTGCGATAGGCTGATTCAAAGTATTTATTTATGAATATCTCAAAAAAAAATACAAAGATATTTGCTTTACTAATTTTTTCTTTTGTCACTTTTGTAAATTTATTTCCATTCTCTCCGGTAAGTTCCAAGGCATCTGAAAATACCCGATCTTTCCAAATATGGTTATCCTCACATCTTATATCTTCCGGTATTAGTTTTATTCCGGCGATTTCATCTTTTGATTCTTCTATGCAGAAAGAACAAACAAACTACGAAGGTTCCTTCTTTACCGGTAAATATAAAAATCTTTTTATCAGCTTGCTGGCTAAAACAAACCGGCAGGTTAATGCAAAGATTGACAGCGCCTTTAACCAGTTATTTTTTGGAAATGATTCAACACAAAGAGTTTATTACCAGGTTGGTAATGATATGGCATATATAGAGGATGTCAATAACGAGGATGTTCGTACTGAAGGAATGTCATATGGAATGATGATAGCCGTTCAACTAAATAAGAAAGATGTATTTAACCGTTTATGGAAGTGGGCAGAAACTTACATGCAGCATAAAAGCGGACAGGGAAAATACTTTTTTTCTTGGCATTGTAGAACTGATGGTTCCGTCATCGATTCCAATTCGGCGTCCGATGGTGAAGAATGGATTGCGATGTCGCTTTTCTTCGCCTCTGCCAGATGGGGAAACGGAGAAGGCATTTTTAATTACCGGGCTGAAGCTCAAAGAATTCTTAACGCTATGCTAAATAAAAAAGAATCTTCTAACGATCCTAATGTCGTAACGAATATGTTTAATAAGAAAGAGAAGCAGGTTGTTTTTGTCCCTGTAGGAAACGCTGATGATTTTACCGACCCGTCTTATCACCTTCCGCATTATTATGAGCTATGGGCTAGATGGTCGGATGATAATAATAATTTCTGGTGCAATGCTGTTTCAACAAGCAGAAAATTTTTAAGAAAAGCTGCAAATCCTAAAACAGGCTTAACACCGGATTATGCAAACTTCGACGGGACACCAATGACAAAATGGGGTGGTGGAAATAACAACTTTATGTATGATGCTTGGCGGGTTGCAATGAACGTTGCTATTGACTTTACATGGTTTGCAAAAGATAAATGGGAAGTGAGAGAATGTAATAAATTGTTGAACTTTTTTTATTCGCAAGGCGTTAATAATTATGGAAATATATATACTCTTAGCGGTAAGGAACTAGGTAATAATCACAGTCCCGGTCTTGTTGCCGCTAACGCAGTTGCTTGTCTTGCTTCCACTAGTAAATATAGAAAGAAATTCGTTGAAGCATTTTGGAATACACAGATACCGAGCGGGCATTACAGATATTACGATGGAATGCTATATATGCTTGGCCTATTGCAGGTAAGCGGCAATTTCAGAGTTTATCATATTAAAGAGGAAAGTGTTAGGCCTTGTGGTAATTAACATAAATTAAAAGCTGAATTGTAATTTAAGTTAAACCGCAAAATTTTTTTACTTGATAATTTAAAAATCGGAAGAATACTATGAGAAAAATTAGTTTGCAAAATGTATTATTTAATTTTTACGGAGAAAAAGCTTTAATAAAAATAAAATATCCCGGCAAATCTTTGGGAAAAGTTATACTTGCAATTTTCTTGCTTGTATTTGTTACTGCAAATAATTCCTTTACGCAACAAAATCCTTCGATTACTCTTAAGCAAGCATTCAAAGGTGATTTTCTCATGGGAGCAGCAATGAATATGTTCCAATTTTCCGGGAGAGATACTTTGGGCGCAGAAATAGTGAAGGAACAATTTAATTCCATTTCACCGGAGAACGTTCTAAAATGGGATAGAGTTAATCCTGAACCCGGGAAATATAATTTCGGACCGAGTGATAAATATATAGAGTTCGGATTAAACAACAATATGTTTATTATAGGTCATAATCTTGTATGGCATCATCAAACACCTAGATGGGTTTTTGAAAACAAAGATGGAAAGCCTCTTGATCGGACAGAGTTATTAAAACGCATGCATAATCATATACAAACAGTAGTAGGCAGATATAAAGGTAAAATAAAAGGATGGGATGTAGTTAACGAAGCACTTAATGAAGACGGTACTTTAAGGCATTCGGAGTGGTTCAAAATTATTGGACCCGACTTTATTGAGAAAGCTTTTCAATATGCTCATGAAGCCGATCCGGAAACAGAGTTATATTATAACGATTATTCGATGGGGAATAAACTGAAACGTGAAGGTGCAATAAAAATATATAAGGATTTAAGGGCTAAGGGAATTCCAATTACTGCCATCGGCGCGCAAATGCATATTAAGCTGGGCTTATTCGATTCTTTGAATATCGATTCGATGTTTGCCGATTTTAAGAATAACGGTATTAAGGTTATGGTTACCGAGCTTGATATTGATGTGCTGCCTATGCCGAGCAGGGATATGGGTGCAAATGTCGGGTTAAATTTCAAACGAACTTCAAAGCTTAATCCCTATAAAGAGAGTCTTCCGGATTCTGTAAATCGGAAGCTTGCAGATGCCTATCAAACTCTGTTTAAAATATTTTTAAAATATAAAGATGAAATAAAACGTGTTACCTTTTGGGGTGTAAGAAACGGCGATTCATGGCTTAATAATTGGCCCGTATTCGGAAGGACCAATTATCCGCTTCTCTTTAATCGAAACGGGCAACCCAATTTATCTTTTTACAAGGTTATAAAAGTTGGTGTCGGAAATAAATAATAACTTTAAAAACTATTTGATTATAATGAGTCAATTTATTAAAAATAACACGAGATTATTACAAAAATATTTTTTCAATGTTAATCAAAAACCGGAAGGTATTTTCTTCTTTCCTCTGATAATCCTTTTATTGTTATTGCTGTTATATCCGCAGAAGCTTTTTTCTGAAAGTAAAGTTTCTAAAGGAGACAATAACCATTCTTATGTTACCTTTAATAATGCAAAAGGTGAATTCATACTCTCCGAATCTGGTAAGTCGGTACCGTTGTGTGTAAGTTCTAAGGATTATTCAGGCGTCAGGCTTATATTGGAAAAATATTTTAGCAATGATATTTTGAATGTAACCGGTACAAGACCAAAATTATATGTCGACAAAATTCCGCAAACCAAGGATGTGGTAATTGTAGGCACGATTGGTAAAAATCCGCTAATAGATGAACTTATTGCTGATAAAAAGATAGATGTAGACGGGATCAAAGGTAAATGGGAAACATTTCTAATTCAATCCGTTGTCAATCCGTTTCCTGGTGTCAAACATGCTTTAGTAGTTGCGGGAAGTGACAAGCGCGGTACTATATACGGTATGTTTGATATATCCGAAAAGATTGGTGTGTCCCCCTGGTATTGGTGGGCAGATGTCCCGGTGAAGCATCATAAAGATTTGTATGTACTTCCAGGCAAATACACCGATGGACCGCCGTCAGTAAAATACAGAGGAATATTCCTTAATGATGAATGGCCCGATTTAACAAACTGGGTTCAATATAAATACGGATTTGTAAAGCCAAGTAAGAATCCGCCCATTCCGCCGGGGGTTGCAAATTACGGACATGAATTTTATGAGCACATATTCGAACTGCTTCTTCGTTTAAAAGCTAACTATCTCTGGCCGGCGATGTGGAACAATGCTTTCAATGAAGACGATAGCCTTAATCCTAAACTTGCAAACAAGTATGGCATTGTTATGGGGACATCACATCAAGAACCTATGATCCGTGCTCAAAAGGAATGGGACAGACGATATCTGAAATCACTCGGACCTTGGAACTTTGCAAAATTTCCGGATACTTTAATTGATTTCTGGCACTATGGAATTAAGCGAAACAAGAATTATGAAAGTATAGTTACAATCGGGCTTCGAGGTGAAAATGATACACCAATGGCTCATGGAGGCTTGAGTGCTGATACATCTCTTCTTGGAAAGATTATAGTTGTGCAGGAACGTATTCTGGCAGAAGAGATGAATCGGGACGTTTCAAATATACCCCAGCTTTGGTGCCCTTATAAAGAAGTATTGGATTATTATAATGCTGGATTCCGTGTTCCGGATT
>JBJKQE010000294.1:0-3421 GCA_046705645.1 Ignavibacteriaceae bacterium
CTTTATAAGAAAAAAATGACTTCCTAATAAATACCTTTTGCTTGAAAGTTCAAAAAGTTAGATTTATTTTAGAAATAAAAATTACGGGGAGATGAATTTGAACATCTCAATAAAATTTATTTGCAACCAGGACATAGTAAATACTTCAGAACATCCGGCTACAACAGTTTTAGATTTTTTACGTAAAAATTTACACCTTACCGGTACTAAAGAAGCCTGCCGTGAAGGAGACTGCGGTGCGTGTACTATTTTAGTCGGTGAATTGATAAATGGTGAATTAAAATACAAATCAGTCAATTCTTGCTTATTGCCTTTGGGAAAAATAAATGGCAAGCATGTTGTAACAATAGAAGGATTGAACAAAAAAGAATTAAATCCATTGCAAGACTTCATTGTCAATGAAGGAGCAACACAATGCGGATTTTGCACCCCTGGTTTTATAATGTCGACTACCGGATATTTTTTAAATGCAAATCAATTTAATATTGATGATTTAATTTCTTCATTGGACGGCAATATCTGCCGTTGTACCGGTTATGCTTCAATAAAGCGAGCCGCACAAAATACAATTGAAACGCTAAAGAATGGCAATAATAAAAACAATCTTGATTTTTTAGTAAACAAGAACATTCTGCCGGAATATTTTTTACAAATATCTGATCGTTTAAAAAAACTTGAGTCCAAAAGAAATGATTTTATCAATGACAAGGGAAATAAAGATATTATAGTTTCAGGAGGAACAGATTTATTTGTTCAAAAACCGGATGAGATTTTAGATAAGAATATTGAGTTTATTAAACCAGAGGAACATGACAAAATAATTTGGCAGGAAAACAATATTTGTTTTATTCATGCTAGCACAACTATAAGCGATATTAAGAATTCATCGTTGCTTAAAAATATTTTCCCAAAAATTGATAATTATTTTGCATTATTTGGTTCATTGCCGATAAGAAACTCTGCAACTATTGGAGGAAATATTGTAAATGCTTCACCTATTGGAGATTCTACAATATTTTTCCTTGCTCTAAACTCTAGATTACATTTAAACAATAAAAATTCGTCCAGGGAAGTAATGATGAAAGAATTTTATAAAGGTTATAAAAACATAGATTTAAAAGAAGATGAAAGGCTGGAATATATAAGTTTTATTATGCCTAAAGAAAAATTTTATTTCAATTTTGAAAAGGTTTCAAGAAGAACTAATCTGGATATTGCTTCTGTAAATTCAGTAATTTATTTAACAGTTAATAACGATAAAATAGAAGAGATTAGAATTTCAGCGGGGGGTGTTTCTCCGGTTCCAATACTGTTAGAAAAAACGGCTGAATTTTTTAAGGGAAAAGAAATTACAAACGAAAATATATTATCTGCTTCTTCAATTGCTCAATCTGAAATCTCTCCAATTAGTGATGTCCGGGGTTCGGAAGAATATAAGAGACTCCTGCTGCGGCAAATTCTTTATTCGCATTTCCTAAAAATGTTTCCGCAGTTGATAAATGTGGAGGAATTGGTATGATCAATTATGACTCACTACAACATGTCCGGGGAGAATCTCAATTTATAGATGACTTGATTGTACCGGAAGGATTGCTTTATATCTCTGTATTTTATTCTCCTTCAGCACATGGGAAAATAAAAAATTTAGATTTTTCAAATGCGTTAAGTGTTGAAGGCGTAAAGGGAATATTTACTTCTAAAGATATTCCCGGTGAAAATCAAATTGGCGGAATAATTCAGGATGAGGAATTACTTGCAGATGACGAAGTAAAATTTATTGGGGAACCGATTGCTTTTGTTGTTGCAGATAATCAAAGAGACGCAAAAAAAGCACGTAACAAAATAAAAGTTGAGATTGTAAATCTTCCTGTCATAACAGATCCGAGAGAAGCTTTTAGTAAAGATGAATTAATTCTCCCTCCTAGAATTTTTTCATGCGGTAATATTGATAAAGCATGGTCACAATGTGATATAAAAGTAGAAGGACAGGCGGATTCCGGAGGACAGGAGCATCTTTATCTCGAAACCCAAGGAGCAATCGCTATTCCTCTTGAAGGAGGAGGATTAAAAGTTTATTCATCTACACAAGGCCCAACGGCTGTTCAAAGAACAATATCAAGAGTAACCGGACTGTCAATGAATAAAGTTGAAGTCGATGTATTAAGGCTTGGCGGAGGTTTCGGCGGAAAAGAAGATCAAGCAAATGCATGGGCGGCTATTGCTTCGGTGGCTGCAGTAAATTTGAAAAAACCTGTTAAAATTATTTTACCTAGGCAAGAAGATATGAGGATTACAGGAAAGCGTCATCCATATTCTTCTGATTTTAAAATGGGATTAACAAAAGACGGAAAAATTTTAGCTTACGAAGTTACATTTTATCAAAACGCCGGTGCTGCTGCAGACTTATCTCCTGCAATTCTTGACAGAACTCTTTTTCATACTACAAATAGTTATTACGTCCCTAATGTAAAAGCAACCGGGCTTTGCTGCCGGACTAATTTACCCCCCAATACAGCGTTTAGAGGATTCGGCGGACCTCAGGCAATGTTCGTTTTTGAATCTGCGATATATAAAGCTGCTGAAAAAATGGGAATTGATGCTTTTGAAATACAAAAGATAAATTTATTAAATGAAGGTGACCAATTTCCATACGGACAAAAAGCAATTAATAGTCATGCAAGGGTTTGCTGGGATGAGCTTGATAAAAAGTATAATATCGCAGTAGCAAAAAAGAAGGTCGAAGAATTTAATCTTCAAAATAAAATTATTAAAAAAGGTTTTGCCTTAATGCCAGTCTGTTTCGGAATCTCTTTCACTAATACATTTATGAATCAAGCAAGTGCATTAGTTCATATTTATTCCGACAGCAGCGTTGGAATAAGCACTGCAGCAGTTGAAATGGGACAGGGTGTGAATACAAAAATAAAACAAGTAGCCACTGAAATATTTTCAATATCAATAGATAAAATTAAAATTGAAAGTACGAATACAACAAGAGTTGCAAACTCGTCTCCTACTGCCGCCAGCAGTGCCGCTGATCTTAACGGAAAAGCAACTGAAATTGCATGTAAAAGTTTAGTTGATCGTTTAGAAAATGTGGCCGCTGAAATTTTAAAAGTTGAAGATCATGATAAAATATCATTAAATGAAGAAAGAGTATTTTATAAAGGAATAAAAACCGAAATTACATGGAAAGATTTAATTTCGGCTGCTTTTCAAAAACGGACTAACCTTTCAGCTCAGGCTCAATATGCCACTCCAGGTATTCACTTCGATAAGGAAAAATCAAAAGGCAAAGCATTTGCATATTATTCATATGGAACAGCACTAGTAGAAGTAACACTTGACTGCTTGCTTGGAAAATACGAAATTAACGATGTAAAAATTATGCATGATTTTGGAAAATCATTCAGTACAGTAA
>JBJKQE010000295.1:0-17624 GCA_046705645.1 Ignavibacteriaceae bacterium
GCAGGCGACCTTAGGGAGCGTACACCGCCCCGGAGAGCAGCGACGATGAACTGAGCTGGTAAAATGCCGAGTTTACATAAGGCAACATTATAGGACAGTGTGTCGATAGGATTGCCAGGTGTTGTTACGTTTTCGCTTTACTATAATGTTTCTTATGTAATCTGGCTGTCAAATGTGTGACCCACCAAATATCAATTTAAAAATGGAATTTTGTTGAGTTAATATAGGAAGTAGAAAAATTAGAAAATTTGTAAATTCTTTTTGCTATTGAATTTAGGAATGTTGAAATTAATATCGAGGAATTTGGAATTAAAAGGGGGAGATGAGCTAGGTGGATATACCATAGTCAAAGGTTAAGAATTTAGACTAACCTGCAGGATTATATTTCGAAATAGTTGGAATCATTACAAACATGAAATATGAAATCTATATTAAGAGTCAAACTTTTTATAGAAAATAACAATCTTACTTCTGGAATGATTTTAAGCAATATGATAGTATAATTTATAGGTAGTTAGCTAAATAAATATGTCAAATAACGAATTTTCAGA
The DNA here is from genome assembly GCA_046705645.1 of Ignavibacteriaceae bacterium. Lineage (GTDB taxonomy): Bacteria > Bacteroidota > Ignavibacteria > Ignavibacteriales > Ignavibacteriaceae > FEN-1297. The sequence continues at coordinate 552 of JBJKQE010000295.1, forward strand.
AGCATATAAGTTTTATTTTTCTCGGAATACAAAAAAATTATCATGCGGTTAATGAAATATAAGAATCTTAAACGTATTGTTGATCATTTCAACAAACCATATGATCTGCTTAAAAACAAGCGAATAAAAATTATTTATTCGGTGGGTTGTCCTGTATTTATCCTACTTTTCCTTTTTATTTTCGGACCATTCGGCATTGTTCTTTTTAGTGATATTATGAAGTTAAAACTTTTAACTTCTATATGTTTATCAGGCGCTGTTATTCTTATTGTTCATATCTATGGTATTCAGAATTTTTTAATTAAAAAATATACTATCGGTAAAACTGTTGTCTGGTTAGCTTGGATGAATTTTGTAATCGGGCTAAGCAATTTTATAATTTATGAGATGTTTTTTAATAAGGGTGATCTAAATTGGAACGGTTTGCCGAGCATGCTTTTTCAAACTTATTTAATTGGATTGCTGCCGATACTGTTCATTATCGTTTTATACAACAATTACTTTTTAAAGAAAAAAATAAAATTAGTTAATCAAATCAATATGGATTTATCTCAAATAAAAAATGAAACTTATGATGAATTTAATTTGACGTTGACATCAAAAAACATGCGAGAAATTATAACTGTCGATTCAAATTCTGTTTTGTACATAACATCTACTGATAATTACGTGGAAATTCATTGTTTAGCAAAAGATCAGGTTAAAAAATCATACTTAAGAAATACATTGACTGAAATAGAAAAAGAGATTAAAAAACAATATAATTATTTTGAAAGATGTCATAACAGTTTTATCATAAATGTTAATCAAATCAAAACAGTTTCCGGTAATTCAGGGGGTTACAATATTATACTTAATAATAATATATCTATTCCTATTTCAAGAAAGTATGCCAACCGATTTATAAATCTTCAAAAATAAGTTAAGTAGTTGTAAATCATCCCATTTTGTTTTCATTTGTCCCTTTTGGTTTGACCAAATTTAAATGCAATAATATTTTTGCAGTAATCATTTAAAAAATAATTTAAAAGAGATGAAATGAAAATAATTAAGCTATTAGTATCAAGATCAACCCTTACTTTATTGTTATTAGCTACCTTTTTCGTAAATAATGGGTTATCCAAAGGAAATAGTAAGATAAACAAAAGTCTGGAAAAACAACTTCAGACAATTCTTGAACAGCAAGATGATCTATATAAAATACCTGGAATCTCAGCAGCACTAATTTCAAACAACGGTCAAAAATGGATTGGCGTATGTGGCTATTCTGCAGAAAACGATAGTATGAAACCGGGGATGCTTTTTGGACTTGCAAGCGTTTCAAAAACATATGTTGCAGCGCTTGTACTAAAACTTGTTGAGGAAAAAAAGTTGTCACTTGATGATTCCATAAAACGATGGCTGCCTAAAATGCGTTTTGTAGACAGCACCATTACAATACGTCAATTACTAAACCATACAAGCGGTTTATTTAGGTATCAGGGTTCGCCTAAATGGTTTCAGGCAATTACAACGAACGATGAAAAAATATGGTCACATGAAGAAATCATTAATGCATTTCTTGATGAACCGGTAGGTAAACCCGGAAGTGTATGGGGTGAGTCTGCCGCTGATTATGTATTGCTGGGAATGATTATTGAAAAAGCTACCGGTCAAAAAGCAGCCGATTTGCTGCGTGAAAAAATCATAACACCTTTGGGTCTAAAGGATACATATTTGTATCCCGATGAAATTGTTTCATCAGAAAAACTTGCCCATTTCTTGTGGGATGTTAATCGTACTGGTAAACTTATTGATGTATTTCCTTTGAAGTCAAAAATTCCATTGGCGTCAATGTTTAGTTCAGTTTGGACTTCCGGTGCTATACTTTCAACGGCAGAAGACCTGGCTATTTTTTCAAAGGCATTGTTTGAAGGAAGAATATTATCAAACTCTTCTTTTAAACAAATGATTACTCCTATACAGTTAGGCAATTCTCCTGAATATGGATTTAGTGTAGTCATTGATACAATTGAAGGAAAAACTGTTTATTGGCATACAGGCGGTAGCGGATATACTTCAGTATATTACTATGTACCGGAAGATAAAATCTCTATTGCAGTATTATGTAATTCATTTGTTGATCCAAAATCTATTGCAGTTGAACTTTATAAAGGATTTAAGAGATATAATAATTTCAAGAAATAAATCTCGAATATATGAAGATGTAATATAACAAAGCATTTCAAGCTGTTATGTAAAAATATTTCAATTCAGTAAACCTAAAGGAGAAAAAAATAAAAATCATGAAAACAAAATTTATTTATTTAATTAGCTTAATAATCTTCCATTCTCAAATTTATTCTTATGAACCGCAGGACTCAGTTATCCATATTTCAAAGGTGTATAAAACTATTGACTCAACCGTATTAAAAGTTGACATCTTCTACAAAGAATCTACCATTGATAAAAAAAATAACTCAGCTATCGCTTTTTTTCACGGAGGTGGTTGGGTTTGCGGAAATCGTAGCGATTTTTATGCTACAAGTGAGAGATATGCTTCCAAAGGAATGATTGCTTTTTCATTTCAATACAGATTTGCAGATCAAAAAAAGTTGACACCTATTGAATGTCTTATGGATACTAAGTCGGCAATCCGGTGGATTAGAAAGAATTCAAGAGACTATAATATTGATCCTAATAAGATTATTGCATCAGGACAATCTGCCGGCGGACATTTAGCAGTTTGTACGGCTATGATTGATATGTATGATGATCCAAAAGATGATCTTAATGTTTCTTCAAAGCCTAATGCAATAATTGTATGGTCGGGATGTTTTAATGTAACGGAAGACGACTGGATGGAAAAAATACTTCTTAATCGAAAATCGGAAATATTAAAGATAGACCCATATCATAACATAAAAAGTGGTCTTCCACCTATGCTTGCATTTGCGGGTACGGAAGATACTACAGTCCCATATTGGACAGCCGAACAATTTCTGTATTATACAAAAAAGTCGGGGAATCATATGGAACTAATTAGGTTGGAAGGGAAAGGACACTTTTTTGATGAGACATGTAAGAAACACGCAAGGATGTTTAATGACAATATATTCACATATGTAGATGATTTTTTGATAAGAAACAAACTGATGAATAAATGAAAGCGATCTTCGGTTAAAGGATAAGAGATTTTAAAAATACAATTTAATAAAGAATAATTTTTATAATTCAAAGAAACTATGGGAAAAATCAAAAATGGAAAACATGAAAACATTCTATTGGCTTATTTTCTTTATGACAATTTCTACTTGTGTAGGAGGCTTTGTAAATGCACAAATTAATAAAGATATAGAAAGAAGACTTAATGATAATGTACCTGTCTGGCTTTCTGAAAATAATGTTCCTGCAGTAGGAATTGGAATAATAGACAATGGGAAAATTGAGTATGTAAAGGTATTCGGCGAACTTGAAAAGGGTAATCCAGCGCCCCCAAATGCCATTTTTAATGTCGCTTCCATTACCAAAACCATTGTTACTGTGTTGACTTTAAAATTGGTAGAGGCCGGTCAGTGGGATTTAAATGAACCGCTCGCCAAATATTGGGTTGATCCGGATGTAGCGAATGATCCTCTTCACGAAAAATTAACCACATATCATGTGTTAACTCATCAAACAGGATTTGTTAACTGGCGCTGGAACCATCCTACTAAAAAACTGACTTTTGATTTTGAACCCGGAACAAAGTTTCAATACTCAGGCGAAGGATTTGAATATTTGAGACATGCTTTGGAGAACAAGTTTGGGAAATCTATAGAACGATTGGCAGATTCCTTGATTTTTAAACCTCTTGGAATGGCAGATACCAGGTTTGGCTGGGATGATAGTGATAGTTTAGACGAATCAAGGTTTGCGGAATGGCATGATAGTGATGGTAAAAAATATAAACTCTCGCATAAAACACGCGTCAGCGCTGCGGACGATCTGAATACGACTGTTGAAGATTACTGCAAGTTCGGTCTGTTTGTAATAAACGGCGCCGGACTTTCTTCAGCTCTTTTTAATGAAATGGTAAAACCGCAATCGGATATTAAAGAATTTAGAGCCCAGGGATTAGGGTGGTCGATTCTAAAGGGATTGCCGAATGACGAATATGCTATTTCTCATGGCGGATCGGACTATGGTGTAAAGACAATCGCCTATTTTTTGCCAAAATCCAAACGCGGCCTCGTGGTATTCACCAACGGGGATAATGGGATGGCGGTTTTTAATAATATCATAAAGAATACATTTGATATTGGCAAAAATGTATACGAGTGCATGTATTACCGACCCAACCTTCCTAAAATTGTTAAAGTGCCTGAAGAAATATTGGACACTTACACGGGACGCTATCAACAGCCTGATGGTAGTATAAACGTCATTTCGAAACACGGAAATGAAATTATTTTGTCCGGGGGACGTTGGGCAAAAACAATCTTTTACCCTGAAGCGGAAAATAAATTTTTCTGGATAGAATTTGATATGCAACTGGAATTTATTAAAGACGACGCCGGTGTAATATCAAAATTGATATTTTACTTTGAAGGAAAGAAAGGTTTGGAAGCAAACAAAATAAAATAAAAATATTTAATAGAATGGGAATGAATTAACAGTTTTCCCAAAGGAGAAGAATACATGAAAAGAAATTATTTTGTTTGTTGTGACCTGCTTCTGGTTTTCTTTGCGATCACTTTAATCACAGCATTTGCTTTTAAAAAAGAAGGTGATGAAAAGATTAAAACTCTAAGCGGCAAAGAAATTACCGTTGAGGAAATGGATAAATATCTAAAAGCACAGATGGATTCGATGAATATAAAAGGTATCTCTATTGCTATAATCAATGATGGGAAAATTGTCTATCATCGTGCATTCGGCATTGCCGGTATAGCTAATGCTTGTTCTTTGAACATGGTAAATGATCAAACTCTATTTCAAGCAGCGTCTATCTCTAAACCGATATTTGCATATTTTGTAATGAGACTGATAGAGAAAGGCTTGTTGGATTTAGACACTCCTTTATATAAATATTTGCCTTACGCGGATATTGCAGACGATCCCCGAAATAAATTAATTACGACAAGAATGGCACTTTGCCACACTACAGGCTTTCCAAATTGGAGACCGGATTATACCGGGAAATTAAAATTAGAATTTACTCCGGGGTCAAAATTTTCTTATTCCGGCGAAGGCTACATGTATTTAGCAAAGGTCATCGCACACCTAACGAATACTACTTTGTCAAATCTTGACAGCGTATTTCAACAAGAAGTTTGTAAACCATTAAACATAGAGCATGCATATTTTGGTTTGAATGACTACGTGATAAAACATTTGGCAAGAGGATATGACGGTAATAATGTTCATGAAGATATAGACTTTATAATGAATTTCAATTCGGCAGGGGGCTTATGTACCGAAGCTATGAGCTTTGCAAATTTTCTAATTGCCATAATGATCGACAAAGGATTGAAAAAGGAAAGCATGAATGAAATGTTAAAAGCCCAGGTACAACTACCTGAAGATGATGGTCAAAGAAAATATTCGGGTGTTACTGAGTGGGGCCTTGGATTTGAGAGAATACCTTCAATATATGGAATGAACATTGCACACGGAGGAGGCAATTGGGGGTTTTCATCATTTTTCATGTTCAATAAAGAAAAAAAATTCGGTTTTGTATTTTTTACAAATAGCAATTCTTGTCACGGACCCGGATGCCCGGAGTTGTGGAGAAAATTAGAACCTTTTTTGATAGATAGAGAATAGTTGATTCTGCATTATTATTATTATATAAGGACCAATTTAAACTGCAATATTAAAAAGTTTTTTTGTAGTTTTAAATTCATATAAATGTAATAATTAATACCATTGGTACCTTCTAATCCTATAGCTTCCACAATTATAATAATTTTTGGTTTACAAGCCATTATCTTAATCGTTTTAATTTTACGAAAAGGGCCTGTAAGACAATCCTATATTTTTCTCGCAGTTTTGTTATTCTTTTTTGTTTTAATGACTGTCAATATAGCCGTGGTAAATATTCTTACTGCCATTAACAAGATTTATTTGTTCAAATATTTTCAACTTGAGCTGTTATTTGGAATCGGGCCATCACTTTATTTATTCACAAAAAGCATTACCAATCCTGATTATCGAATCTCTCGAAAAGAATATTTTCATTTTCTTCCTGTAATACTTGAATTTATTTATTTCCGGACTCTAATTTATCGAATCGGATTTGATAAACGAATGATCAAATATCAAAATTACACAAGTGTATATCAATCACCTTTAGATCCGTATACAATCGTATATTTAATCCTGCAATGGGTTGCCATAGCTTCTATTTTGGTGTACGTCTTTTTTTCTTTGCGATTATTACTCAGATATAATCATTGGATTAAAACCAAGTATTCAAATTTGAAAAACAAATCATTGGGCTGGCTGCAAATACCTGTCTTTTTCTATTCGGGTTTCTGGATTGTATGGATTATTTTAAGGTCGCTTGATACATTTATATTTCAAAGTGCCTTTAAGGAAATATATTTTCTGCCGACGAGTATCGGAATATCTATAACTACCTGTTGGATTGGATTCAAAGGTTATGTAAAATCACAGACAGAGGCAAAAGGATTCTCAGAAACTCCGGTAAGAACCGGAAACATAAAATACAATCCAGAAGAAGCAGAAAAAATACTTTTCATAATGAGAAGTCAAAAGCCTTATCTTAATCCCGACCTTGACTTAGCAGGACTTTCGGAACTTGCAAATATGAATCTGAAAGTAACCTCTCATCTTATTAATCATGACCTGAAAACTAATTTCTATGAATTTATAAATAAATACCGGGTGGAAGAATTCAAATACCGAGTACAACGAAAAGAAAGTGATAAATTTTCTTTATTAGGGCTTGCTTATGAATGCGGATTTAATTCTAAGTCAACTTTTAATAGTACGTTTAAGAAATTAACGGGTCAAACGCCGAAAGAATTTTTTATTCAGTGTAAAACTAAGTCCGAACGGAAGCATTCGGGCGATTGTTGATCTATTTAATACTTTATTGATCCATAAATTTTCATACTATAGATATTAAAACTTATGGAGTATTTCATGAAAAAGAAATTAACCGTTATTTGTCTTGTAATTATCAGCTTGATATTGATTTCAACGAGTATTTATTCACAAACCCAAAAGAAATTCTCAAAAGAAGAGATTAAGAGTGATTTTAAGTATTTGCACGACACTCTTGAAGTTGTGCATTATAATCTTTATGCCTTTACGAAAAAAGAAGTTTTTGATAGTGCTTTTAACAAAATAGACAGTTCAATTAATGATTCTCTAACCTCAATGCAGGCTTACAGACTTTTCCAACCATATCTGGCTCTGGCAAAAATGAGCGAGTGCGTTATCTTTCCTCCTTTTGGTGAATATTGGGGAAATTATTTACCTAACGGCGGAACAGTATTCCCGCTGAATCTCAGTTTTTCAAAAGGAACGGTTTTTGTTAAAGATAATTTTTCCAACGATTCTCAAATTTCAAAGGGAGATGAGATAACAACTTTCAATGGAAAACCGATTAAGAATTTTATGGAAGGAATTTATAATTTTATGTCCGGATGGAATGAATACTATAAAAATGCTTACCTGGAAAACACTAACTTTACTAGATTTTATTGGTTCATTTATGATATGTGCGATACTTTTCATTTGGGAATAAGAAAAAAGGATGGAAAAGAAATAACCGTTCAGCTGCCAGCTATATCCGGATGGGATTACGAAGGAAAGCTCTCAAAGCAATATCTCCCGCGTAAACCTGCAAGAGAATTCCATATTATAGACAATAACATTGCCTATTTGTATCCGGGAGAATTTGCAAACAATCCGGGTAAGTGGGATTCGTTGAGTCAGGCAACACGTTGGGATGATACGGAATTCCGTCGCTTTATTGATTCGGCGTTTGCAGCAATTCGCAAAACAAAAGTAAAGAACTTAATTATTGATCTAAGAAATAACTTGGGAGGATCCAACATATTCAGTGATCATATGATTTCTTACATTACTTCAAAGCCATTCGGATTTTCCTCAAAATTAAAAGTGAGAACGAGCCAAGTAGTAAAAGAGTTCTGGAAAAATATCAATATCCCTTCTGTCGAGGAATTGAAGCAGGCAATCCTCACGCACGAGAACGGCTCCCGCTTCGAATTATCCCTCCCAGAGATTCAACCGCAGCCTGATTCATTAAGGTTTACAGGAAAAGTGTATGTATTGATTAATCGTCTGTCATTTTCTAATACAACTTCCGTGGCATCCATAATTAAAGATTATCAGATAGGTAAATTAATAGGCGAGGAAACGCCTGATTTCGTTTCAGCTTACGGCGCTACCCAGCAATTTAATTTGCCGAATACACATATAGTTGTTTCCTTTCCGAAGGGACAATTTATTCGGCCGAGCGGCGACACTAAACCCCAAAGCGTAATGCCTGATTATAAAGTTGGGGATAAAACTTCAGATGGTAAGGATGAAATGTTAGAATATACTTTGCAATTAATCCAAAAAGGGATTCAATAGATGAACAAAAAAGCACTCTTATTTTTAGCACAAGGATTTGAAGAATATGAAGCAAGTGTATTTACCGATGTTTTTGGATGGAGTCGGGTGTACGGAAAAGAACCGGTTGATTTGATAACAACCGGGATTCGACCGGAGATAAGATGCACATGGAATTTTATTGTTCGGCCGGAGCTGGATTTTGAAAAAATTAATGTTCATAATTATGATGCATTAGCTATCGCAGGCGGATTTGAAAAAGCCGGGTTTTATGAAGATGCATACGATGAAAGATTTTTAAATTTAATACGCGAATTTGACAATCAAGAAAAAATAATTGCTTCAATAAGTGTAGCGGCATTACCGGTTGGAAAATCGGGAGTTCTTAAAGGCAGACATGCAACTACATACGACTTGTTGGATGGAATGAGAAGAAAACAGCTTTCGGATTTTGGTGCAATTATTAAGGATGAGAGAATAGTTGTTGACGATAACATAATAACATCAACCGGACCTTCGACCGGTATAGATGTTGCGTTTAAATTGTTGGAAATGCGTACGAGTAAGGAAAATGTAGCAATAGTTAAAAAGTATATGAGGTTTATTGATTAATGATTTGGGGAAAGAATAATTGGATAGAGAACAAACATTAGATGCATAATAAATATTCATTCCAACTTCTTCAAAATAAAGATGTCGATAATGCATTTTCAATAATATGTTCGAGAGTTCAATTCCTTTTAAAAAGGAATATTAAACAATATTCAGAACCCTACCCTCCGAAGACGTTATTCATAGAAAGACAGAAGAAAGGAAATAATTACGGACTCTATAACGGAAATGAATTAACTGCTATTGTATCTATTATTCCTAATCATATTCCTGATTGCTGGATCGAGTACAAACCAAAAAATAATTTCGTATGGGTTACTTCATTATTTTCCTCGGAGAAGCACAAGGGGAAAAATTTGGGGTATGTTACTATGAAAGAAGTTGAGAAATATTTATTGTCTCAAAGAATATATTTACTCATACTGGATTGTTATGTAGATGACGGAGATTATTTGGTTTCATACTATAACAACATTAACTACAAAGAAATTATCAGAAAAGAAATCTGCTATCCATCCCATACTTTTACCTCTGCCTTGATGTCAAAAACCATTGAGACAAATGCAGGATAGAAAAATAAATTGAGAGGAAATTTATATATTACATAATACTTAAAATCAGAAACACCGTCACTCAGCAACCCAACCCGCATTTCACCAGAATTCGATTAACCTTTGAAAAATTATACTATATCTTTGTCCAAAGTCTAAAGCAAGAACTAAATGACTATTTGAGATAGTTTATTAAATGATGTTTTCAAAAAAATATATTTTTTTAATTACGTTTCTTTTCTTTCTTTCAAATACCAATTATGGACAGAAAAGAATAACTGTAATTTCCGGTTGTGTTAAAGATGATAATGGAATACCGCTTGAATCGGTGAATGTGCAGATAGTTGGTACTAACGATGGCGATGCTACAGATACACAAGGGAAATTTATTTTCAAAACGACGACAGTTGGAAAAAATATTCTTCGTGCGTCATTAATAGGTTATGATCCTGTCAATCTTTCTGTAATGATGACACAAAGCGATTCTATTACTTTTAACATCGTAATGAACGAATCTCTCGTAATGTTAAAAGATGTTATAGTAGCAGGAGATGCTTACACGACAGGCGATGAACCGAAAGCGCTGACACTCCGCTCTCTTGAGGTCTTCACTACTCCCGGTGCAGCGGCAGATATATTTCGAGCAATTCAAACATTTCCTGGAGTAACTACAGTAGATGAAGGTTCCGGGCTCTTTGTGCGCGGCGGTGATGTAAGTGAAACAACAATCCTTCTCGATCAGGCAACAGTTGTTCATCCGTATAAATTTGAGTCTCCGACCGGCGGTTTTTTCGGGACCATACCGCCATTTCTTGTAGGGGGAACTTTTTTTTCTTCAGGAGGTTTTTCGGCTCGATATGGAAATGCATTATCAGGGGTACTCGCAATGGAAAGTTTGAACATGCCGTCAAAATTATCCTCAACCATCGGAATCGGACTTGCTGCCGGATCTCTTTCAGCTAATATTCCGATCGTTCCTAATACATTCGGGATTCGCATCTCGGGTAATAAAAGTTTTACTGATGTAATGCTTCGATTGAACGGCTTCCGCGGGAAATTTACAGTTCCGCCGGACGGCTTCGACAGCAACATAAGTCTGATCTGGAAGTATTCACCAGCAACTCAAATAAAGTTCTTCAATTTTGTGAATAAAGATCGAGTAGGTGTTCGAGTAGACGAGCCCTCCTTTTCAGGATTATACGAATCTGAAGAGACAAACTGGTTCCAGAATCTTCAATGGAGCAGCATAACGGAACGTTGGCTCCTAAAAGGAAGTCTATCTCTTAATCGATTCATTACAGATCAAAAACTTGGCAGTTTAAATCTTAAGCCAGCAGATAATACCTATAAAGCCCGCTTTGATGCCGAGGCAAACCTGGACAATGATCATCGATTATCGTTTGGGGTTGAAAGTGAGAAAATGATAAACCGGTATGAGGGAACGGTTCCTCAAAATCCTTTGGTTCTTGATCCACAGGGTAGTGTATATAATTTAAATGAAAATTATAATGCGGTTAGAATCGGGGCATATTCGGAAATAGAATCTGCATTATCGAAAAGAGTAATGATAGATGTTGGCGTCAGAAGCGATTATTACAATCTTTCAAAGGAGACTATTATAGATCCACGCGCATCTCTTCGATACAACTTTTCAAAAGAAATACATGCTCAAGCAAGTTGGGGAATTTACCATCAATTTGCTGAACCATACTTGTACAATCAGGTGAATGGGAATCCTCAGCTCTCTGCACAGTTAGCCCGGCACCTAACGGCAGGAATGGAATATTCTGCCGAACTTCTAATGTGCCGGATTGAAGTGTATCAAAAGGTTTATTCTAATCTTGTACTTAGATCTTCGGCAACTAATTATGCAAATCTTGGCGATGGTACTGCATCCGGATTAGATATCTTTTTGAAGTACGGTGGATTTCTACGAACGCCGGTAAGCGGTTGGGTTTCATATAGCTATCTCTATTCGCATCGCTTACAAGCTCGCGACATTGTAGAAAATATTGTATATGAAGAGGCTCCATCTCCATTTGATATTACACATAATCTTACGATTGTTGGAAAAGTTCAACTGATACAATTTTTGAATCTGGGTATCACATTCAAATATGCAACAGGCAGACCTTTCACTCCTATAGTTGGTGCGATTAAAACAGCAGGGGCAGATTATTATGTACCGGTGCAAGGTCCGGTAAATTCTGAGCGATTGCCGGATTTCATCCGTTTGGATATAAGCTTAGGATATTTTCTTCCATTCGGTGATTCAAATTCGGCAACTTTTTACCTTGCAGTATCTAACTTACTGGATTATAATAATCCGGTTGACTATGAATACTCAGCTGATTATTCACAGCGTCATCTTAGAACAACAGACTATCGACGGTTTGTTTATTTTGGAGCCGTGATATCATTAGGATCGTATGGTATTAATTACTAATCATTGATTAATTTTCTAAGGAGAAAAATAATGTATAGAATAAGAAAAATCGTTATCACAGGCTGTATCATTCTTTTATCAATCCAAATTGGATTATGTCAAGATCGGATGAAAGGGCAAAAAATACTGGAGGCAAAAAGATTAATACAACAAGGCTGCAATCATGCTTCAGCTTCTGAATTTGAGAAAGCAAATAATATTCTTACAACATATGTATCTCACGGGGATAATCAAGCGCTGGCAGAATATTTCCTTGGTTATATTGATTACAACATGGGTGTGGTAATCTACCAAAAGGATAAAGATAAATCATCTGAATATCTTGATAGTGCAGTGGAGCATTTAAAAAAGGCAATTGAGAAAGACGATAATCTTGCTGAAGCACATGCCTTATTATCAAGCTGCTACGGTATACAGATATCTTTTTCTCCATTGACCGGAATATGGCGGGGACCTAAAGCTAATTCACAAATGAGCAGAGCAAAAGAGATTTCCCCGGATAACCCAAGAGTAGCATTGTTAGATGCAGTCGGTACTTATAACACTCCGGCGTTATTTGGAGGCGGAAAAGAGAAAGGTTTTAAAAAATTGGAGGAAGCCGCGGCACTTTTCGATCGCTGGAAGACTAATGATCCACTTCAACCGGATTGGGGAAGAGAACAAGTATATGCTTGGATAGGTTTAGCATACTTGGACAGAAACGAGACAATACTTGCAAAAAAGGCATTCGAAAAGGCGCTTGAAATCAATCCGGATTATGGTTGGGTGAAATACGTCCTTATGAAAAAAGTGACTACTTCCGATAATTGTGTTCAATAACAGGGACCACAATAACGAATATAGGAAAACAAAATATGATTATATTTATCATTATGATCATAATTTCCGTACTCTGGATAGGATCGGAAATTACCTTAGCAATAACGAAACGATCATCTTCAACCGATTTGCGATCTGATAAATCTTCACTCCATATTCTGTGGGTAACCATCGCTGTTGCCGTCAATTCAGGAATACTTATAAGTTTCCTGCATATTGGATATTTTGGGAACGGCTCTCAATTATTTCCAATCACAGCTCTAGTGCTCATTACGAGTGGATTAATTATACGTTGGTTTGCAATCTTTTCTCTAAAACGTCAATTTACGGTTGATATTTCAATCAAGAAAAATCATCATATTAATAGGGAAGGAATTTATCGCTTTCTGCGTCATCCGGCATATACCGGCAGTTTGCTTTCATTCTTTGGACTTGGTCTTTTTTTTACTGATTATATCAGTATGCTTATAATCTTCTTCCCGATATTTTTTGCTTTTATTTATAGAATTCATATTGAAGAGAAAATTCTTATTGATTATTTTGGACAAGAGTATATAACCTATTGTGAATCAACCAAACGTTTTATACCGGGAATCTTTTAGTTGATGATAATTTTCCATTAGAAAAATAATCCTCAATTTATTAAAGATATATGTGTAAATTTCTATCCATAAAAACTCTGCTGTTGAATTTAATACGACTTATGTAATTGGTGGAGTAATCTATGTTTTTGCATCACTAAACTTATGAGAGACTTCGATAATTGGACTAATATCAAAGCTATATTTAAAATCAAGTGGAGGAGAAATAAAAAGGTAATGAATAACGATATCACGCATATAAAGGATGTTCCACTTCAGACAACAGAAGAATTTTACAAGCCGCTTATTACCCGGCGGGGTGTTGGTATCGTTATAGCCGGCTGGAGTATTTATACAGTTCTTGCTGCTGTTCCTTTGGTCCAATATTATAAGGTTTCCTTTTTAACAGTATTGTATTGGCAAACGTGTCAAAGTATTGTAATGTTCACTTTGAGTATTCCTGTTTGGTTCATAATTATCCGATGGATGTATTCTGTAAAATGGATTTGGAAGGTATTGGCGCATTTATTCTTAGCGCCTATATATGCTGTACTGAATTATCTATATCTTTATTATACAATATTGTGGTTCGGGGGAAATGCTGCTGCCAAGCCATTAATAAATACAGCCGGTTGGTTAATATACTTCAATTTTTTAATTTATCTTTTGCAGTTCACTTATTATCATAGTTACGAAATTCTCAGAAAGCTACGTGTTAAAGAGAAGATTGCTTTAGAGTTATCATCACTTGGAAAAGAGCAAGAACTTGCGACTTTAAAGGCACAAATCAATCCTCATTTTCTTTTCAACACGCTTAACAGCATAAGTGCAACAGTTTCAACAGATATAGAAGAAACGCGTACAATGATAACACAGCTTGCGGATTTGCTGAGATATGCAACTGAAAGTTCGAAAGAAAATTTTGTGCCTCTAAAAGAAGAACTCCAATTTGTTCATGATTATATTGCTTTAGAATCAAAAAGGTTAGAAGACAGGCTAACAACAAAATTTCAAATTGATCAGTCTCTTGATTCCTTTATGGTACCACCCATGATTCTCCAACCATTAGTTGAAAATGCTATTAAACATGGTATAGCACCAGCCGAAGAAGGAGGACGAATAGATATTAATATAATGCGCCAAAAATATGGAGTTGTTTTTAAAGTTTCTAATACCGGAGTTGGTATTTCCTGTACTAATCCTTTAACAACGGCAAATGGTGTTGGATTGAGAAATACAAATGAACGTCTTAAAAAAATTTTTGGATACTCATCACAACTGAAAATAATACCGCTTGGTGAGGACGGATGTGAAGTTACTTTTATATTACCATTAAAATGAAGAATAAAATAAAAACTATTCTTGTCGACGACGAAACGCTTGCACGAAAGCTGTTGAAGGAATATTTACAAGATTTTCCCGACATCACAATTATTGCTGAATGTAAGAACGGCAGGCAAGCTATTAAAGCAATCAATGAGAATAATCCTGATCTGATTTTTCTAGATATTCGTATGCCGGGTATTGATGGATTTGAAGTTTTGGAACATCTTGAATACATGCCTCATATCATTTTTACGACTGCTTATGGTGATTACGCACTGAAGGCATTTGAGGTAAATGCTATCGACTATCTTCTAAAACCGTTTGATCGGAAAAGATTCTCGCAGGCAGTTCAAAAAGCAATTAACCGAAAGACTGAATCAAGTGTTGAGATTGATAGAATTGTGCATGTCTTACAGCAGTTTAAAGAATCTGATGGCCATCCCGAGCGTATCTTTATTCGAATCGGTCGGAAGATTATTTCTTTACAGATAAATGACATAGTGTGGATTGAAGCTGAAGGAAATTATACAAGATTACACACGAATGAAGGAAATCATCTATGTAATTTAAGCTTGAATGCACTTGAGAATCGGCTGGATCCTTCCCTCTTTGTACGAGTGCATCGCTCATACATCATTGCTAATAACTCTATTGAACATATAACTGGTGATGGTGAGGGCGGATTCATAGCTATCTTGAAAGATAGATCTAAAATAAAAGTAAGTCGAACATATGCAGCAAAGTTTCGCAACATCATTTGGTAAAAGTTTGCTACTTTTTTTGTAACCAGGAATTCCGGTGATACTTTAGCAGAGATTTATCAATTCCACTACACTTTAAAATGGTTACAATGAAGTTAAAATTATGTTAGTGAAAAGACCTTGCTTAATTCTTATATGCGAGATTGTTGTCCTGGGCTACCGGTTAACTGCTACACGCTGGATTGAAGCGGGCTTCATTTGCATTTTGCCGCGGTAGGGAACGCAATTGGCGAGGTTGGTATTTGATCGCTTAAAATTTATGACAGGCTTTTGAGAAGGGGCAGCGCCCAGTTAGAGAATCGATCTAAATGCTTGAGTAATTTTTCTATATCTTTTTTATCGTAAATACTGCCTGAATATGATACGGCTGTTTTATGAGAGATAATTGCTTCGAGTTGATTTAGTGCATTGTTTCTTTGTGCGCTATCGGAAGATAAATCTTTAAGTAATCCTAATATTTCATAGTGATTATCACCTTTGCATTTAACCCCTCCAAGTTTAATTGTCAGAGCATCTGCTAAGGCAATCGCCGCGTGTACAATCAATACTCCCGACGCATTAAAATATTCATATTCAAAGGCGACTTTGGCGCCATCGTTAAAGTTTTTTGATACTTGAATAAAGTTTGATGATAAAGCTTTATTAATTTTAATGCGATTTGACTTATGAACCACGTGTTATGATCCTTATTGGTTTGCCGGAGATTAAAATTCCTTCCCGGATAATGCTATTTACCGGAGGTAAATTTTTTGAAGCTCTTTTTCTGAATTCATCTAAAGTAAAATAAACCGGAGCTAATGATGCACCGAATTCATTAAAGATCCGGTCTTGTAGATCGTGAATAGCAGACAAAATGTTTTTTTGAACTTTTTTGTTTTGTAGTACAAAACAAATATCCAAGTCACTTTCCGGAGTTTCATCATTACGGGCTACACTGCCATATAGTATTATGCTTATACATTGCTTAGAAAGTTTTTGTTTTATAAGAGAAAGGAGCCGGGGTAAATAATTATTTTCGATTTGAAGGATCGGAAGTATACCGTTTTTTACTAAATAATTTTCACGGTTCAGAGTGAAAAGATGGTCCCTTCCGCCAATTACGCGTTTAACAATCTTTAAATTCTCAAGCGAGGACAAGGCAGAAAGCGCAGATTTAGGCGACAACCCGGAAAGCCTGGCAATTTCCCGACCGGATATGCCAGTCTTATGATATTGTAAGGCTCTTAAAACCGCAATGTGTGAGCTTGAAGAGAATATAGAGCTTAGAGTTTTGTTAAAAATCATTTTGGTACTGTTTCATTAAGGAAACATATGTTTACTTTTGGTAACAAAACTAAATTGAATAAAACTGAAAAGCAAGAAATTTATAGCAACGGAAGTAACAATAAACAATTAAAAATTAGTTA
>JBJKQE010000296.1:0-22303 GCA_046705645.1 Ignavibacteriaceae bacterium
TTACTGTTTCAGCATCTTCCTGAACTACACTTCCTCTTCCATCTACTTCAATTAATAAAATGGCTTCACTATTTTTGGGCAATCCAATTCTAGTATAATCCTCAACACAATTAATTGTAGTGTTGTCCAAAAACTCCAACATACAAGGAGTAATATGTGCAGAGATAATATCCGAAACTGCTTGAGCGCTGTCTATTAA
Organism: Ignavibacteriaceae bacterium; assembly: GCA_046705645.1. GTDB lineage: Bacteria > Bacteroidota > Ignavibacteria > Ignavibacteriales > Ignavibacteriaceae > FEN-1297. The sequence continues at coordinate 200 of JBJKQE010000296.1, forward strand.
TTTATCAAAGTAAGCCAGAAGAGTTACTGATCCCGTTGGTTGAGGAATAAGTTTTAATAATATTTTAGTTATAATGCCTAGCGTTCCTTCACTACCTACAATAAAGTCCCGAAGATTATAACCGGCAACATCTTTAACATTTTTACCGCCGGTTTTTAATAGATCTCCGTTTGGTAAAATCATTTCAGTTCCTAAAACATAATTTTTAGTTACTCCATATTTTAAGCCGCGCAAACCGCCTGCATTATTAGCAACATTTCCACCGATAGTGCATACCGTCATGCTCCCGGGATCCGGAGGATAAAATAGTCCAATTTTTTCTACTTCACTTTGTAATTTTGCAGTAATTACTCCAGGCTGAACTGTTATAGTGAGATTTCTATCGTCAATCTCAAGTATTTTATTCCATTTTGTCATTACAACAACAACAGAATTTTCAACCGGGATAGCTCCGCCGCTTAAGCCTGTTCCGGCTCCTCTGGGAACAACATTAAATTGTTCTTCATTAGCAAGTTTCATTAATTTGGAAATTTGCTCTTCATTATCCGGGAACACCACTGCTTCCGGCAATTGATGTAATATTGCCGTCCCATCATATGAGTAACATAATTTATCTTCATCGGCATCGGTAAAATTATTAGTTCCCACAATACTTCTGATTTTATCTTTTGTTGACTTATCCATGATTAATTCGTTGATAAGAAATTAAATTTTTTAATACGTTCTGAAAGTTACGAATATTCCAATCATAATTTAAGAGGACTTCAAAGTAATCGGATATAATTTTTATGAGGCGATGAAAATTAAATAAAACTTAAAGTTAATTTTAATACGACAATAAGTAATAAAATTGAAAAATACTTTTTGAGCTTATCAGAATTTGTTTTCAAGTTGATTTTTACACCAATATAGGCTCCAAATGCTGCACACAAGCCGATCGGAATTCCGGCTAACAAATTTATATAACCGAATTGAAGAAATGATAGATCGACTTGAACATTCCTAAATCCATAAGAAATAGCAGCTGCTAGAGTTGTTGCAAAAATAGCTAGGGCAGAAGTACCGATTGCTGTCTTAGTTTTTAACCCGAAGAAATATATTAAAATAGGGACAAATAAAATTCCGCCTCCAAGCCCTGTGAATGCTGAAAATACACCCACTAAAAGACCGAATAAAATAGATAAGTAAATATTTTTAGATTTACTTACGTCAAAGTATTGTTTATCGCTATTGTTTTTACCGAAAAACATTTTTACGGCAATAAGAATAAAAACAACAGTAAACAAATATTTTAGAAATATCGGATTTATTGTTATCACGAAATAAACAGTTAAAAAAGAGGAGATTATACTGCCTAATGCAAGAAGTAAAGACAGGTTAAGGTTGACATTCTTAGAATGATAATGGTTAGCTCCGGAACTTAATGAAGTTATGGCAATACAAAATAATGATGTTCCAATAACCGTGTAAGTAATATGATTATTGTTTATCGAAGTTAACGGCAGCAATGAATATAAAGCCGGGACAAAAATAATTCCCCCTCCGACACCGAGCATACCGGCCAGAATACCCGTAAGTAATCCGGTAATAATAAAAAGAATTATTAATAAAATTACATTCAATTAATATTTAATAATTTATCATATCCCGTTGTATCGGATAATATTTTTAAAGCTGTTTGGTATTGATTATCATTTGCTAAAATATGACGAATCATTCCGTCGTTGCCCAAATATCTTGAAGCAAGCTCTATTTTAATTTCATTAATTATTTCGTCTTTATATATTTTTAATTCGCTGTTCCCGATTTTTTCAAATTCATCTTTTATTCTCGTTAAACCTTCTTTTAAATCCATATCTGTTTTTTTATTTTGAATCTCAGCTAACAATTGGTTTACCTGGTCTTCAGCTAATGAATGGAATTTATAATTATTTGCATTTAAATATTTTTCAAAATCCTTAAATAAGTCTTCATCATTTAAATTATGAAAATCAGCTTTTGGATTTTGATAATAATAATGATCGGCATATTGGAAGAACAATCCTTTAGCAAGTAAATCTTTTACTATGTCCCCTAAATTTACTTCTTTAACAAGAGTATCCGGTGTAATTCCGCCTGCACTATAAACTACACGTTTGTGATCGGTTAAGAAGGAAGTTTTAATCACAGTGTCTATTTCTGAAATGGCTTTATTATTTTTTGCGTAGTCAATCTTTTGGATACATCTTCCGCTTGGAGTATAATATTTAGCAGTTGTAATTTTTAACGAGGTATTATAATCAAGAGGGGTAATAGTTTGTACAAGGCCTTTGCCGAAAGATTTTGTCCCCAGCACAATACCTCTGTCATGATCCTGAATTGCTCCTGTAACAATTTCAGAGGCCGAAGCTGATCCACCGTTAATTAAAATAACTAATCTTGCTTTCGGCAGAAAAGGTTCTTGTGTTGAATAATAACTTTTTTTACTATCTTCTTCTCTGCCTTTTGTAGTTACAACTAAATCACCTTTGGGTAAGAATTCATCGGCAATATCAACAGCTACGTCAAGTAATCCGCCGGGATTTCCCCTTAAGTCTAAAACAACAGATTTAATCGGCTTCTCTGCCTTTAATTCTTTTAAGGCTTTTTGAATTTCATCTCCGGCAGAACGGCTGAAGTTAGTTAATTTCAAATAAACATTATTACTATTCTTAGGATAGAATCCATAGTAGGTTAAGCTTTTAACTTTTACTTCTTCTCTAACCAAGTTAAAATTCAAAGTATCTTTTTGATCACGAATAACTTTTAGGTCGACCATTGTGCCAGGTTTACCTTTAACAACCGAAGAAATATCATCTACATTTTCAGGAGTTATATTATCACCGCCTGCTTCAATTAAAATATCGCCAACTCTTATACCCTGTTTCTGTGCAGAATATCCATCCATCACTTCTATAACCGTAACTTTATTCCCTCGAACTCCAATAGAAATTCCAACACCTCCGTACTTACCATTTGTAATTAAATCGAAATCCTGCTTTCTATTTTCATCAATAAAAATTGTGTACGGGTCCAAAGAGCTTAACATTCCCCTAATTCCGGCTCTCATAAACTCTTCAGGGTCTACTTTGTCTACATAATTAAATGTCACTTCCTTATACACTTTACTGAAGAGGTCTATATTTTTATTTATTTCGAAATAAACATCATTACCGGTAAAAAAGCCTGAAAAAATTATTACAGTTATTCCGGCCAGCATAATTTTAAATATTTTACTAAAACTCATACGATCTCCTTTTTATCTAATAACACAATTTCTTTAACGATCTTCTTATGGATATCTTCGATTTTTTCGCTTCCATTTATAATTCTAATTCTCTTTTCCTTTTTAGCAATTTTTAAGTAGCCATTCCTAACGCGATTATAAAATTCCAGATCCGAAACTTCAATTCTATCAAGATGATTATTATCCTTTAATTTTTTCCTTTTCTCTGCTTCTTCAACAGGTATATCTATAAAAAATGTTATATCAGGGATAGTATTTCCAATTGCCAGTTGATTTATACTTTCTACCGATTCAGGTGGTAAACCTCTTCCAAAACCTTGATAAGCGGTAGTAGAATCATGGAACCGATCCGAAATTACATAAATTCCCCGTTCAAGGTAATGACGTATTTTTTCCCTTACCAGTTGTGCTCGGGCAGCAGAGAATAAAAATATTTCGGTTTCCATAAACATATTATTATGTTTTCTATCCAGAAGAATTTTACGAACTTTTTCCGAAATTTCGGTTCCTCCAGGTTCGCGGATAATTTCAACTTTTTTATTTTTATTAAGAAGATAATTTTTTAATAATTCTACCTGTGTTGATTTTCCGCTAAAATCTATACCTTCAAAAGTTATAAACATTTTTCTTTCTGATTATTTAAACTCAATATTTTTATCTCGGACTTATTTCACTAAAACATTTATCTGATTAAAACTAAATTCAACAATAAATTTAACAAATTAAAGATTAATTCCTGGTGAGATAAATTCGAATAAATCTAATCAATTAAACTTTTTAATAATATACCTAAGACGGTCGGGCTTAATATATAATAAAGAAGTATTATTAGGCATTTTAATATGAGGTACAACACTGCCTAAAGTATCCATTACAACATCTCTATAATTTACAAATGCATTGAATTGGGTTGTATCCATTCTGCCTAAGATATCAATTCCTCCGCGTACAGCAATATTAATTCTATTAGGCAACAGGACTACATTCCTATCTCTTGGGACATCAACAACTCGTACAAGTAAATTAATAAAATTCTTATCAACTATTTTTTGAACATTTAATAATACGGCAATAGTTGGATTTTGATATATCATTCCGGGAATATTTTTTAAAGGAACCTGCTCCAATGTCTTATCATTTAAATCATCAAATTCAACTTGTTTTGTTGGCACGTTTTTCAAGTTGTGAACATAGCTTGCAGGTCCGGATACAATAGTAGAATCCGGCTTAAGAATAATTTTTGAAGCGAGTCCGTATCCGTTTCGAAAATTCAAATTAAGATCCGGAACAATGATTACTTTTTTTGAAGCAATTTTTTCTACAAAAAAAGATAATGTATCCGGTGAAATATTAATCACCTCAACATCGGAGGAGAGCCATGAATTTTCGACAGAAAAATTGTAAAGGTTAATAGTTCTCTTTCCCGTTTCTGTTCCTACAGGCACTACATAATCGGGTTCGGAAGCAAGGTTAACAGCTATAAGCTTCCATCCTTTTCCTTTTAATTTAATCGAAACTTTCTTAGGGAGATGTGAACCCGTTGTATAACCGGCCGGAAAACTTGTTAACTTTAATGGTATTTCAAATGTTGCATAAAAATCAGTAGACAACGATATTGAGACCCATAAAATAACGGAGAAAAGAAAAGAAATTATAACTATATGCAGGTTTTTCTTCATTGTGCAAATATAAAATAAAATAGCAACAAAAAAACTCCACCGGCTGTGGAGTTAAAAAAGGAATTGATAGATCTCAAAATTAATTATTTGTTCAATTCTTTGAAGTAAATTAATAGCTCATCCCTATTTGCTCTTGATATTTGTCTTCCTTTTATCGGAAAATCTTTTATGCTCCTTGCCAGATGTCTTAATTGATGCACATTCAAATTATTAATGTCGTCATCCGGCATACTTTCCTTTTTCGCTTTTTCTGATGTCTTGGAAATTATTTCCGATTTTGATTCTTCCTTTTTTTTAATTTCCGGACCTAAGGCTTCTTTCCTTAACCTGCTAATAGTATCACTTTCAAATAAATTATCATCATCAGCTTTATCTATATTACTTGTCGGTCTGCCTCTTTTCTTAATTGTTTCTGTAGTTTCTTTAGAAGGATTATCAGTTGATACCGGTTCAATTTCTTGTTTTATCTCTTCAGTACTTTCTACAGTTTTTAAAACTTCGGTCTCTTCCCTTTTAGGTTTTTGTTTTTCATCATCAGCAATTTCGGGAAATATTGCAACAAGTTGTTCATCCGGCTGCGGAATAACATGGATAGAGATCAGTTCTCCTACTCTTTGAGCGGCTGCCGCTCCCGCATCAACGGAAGCTTTTACAGAAGCTACATCGCCGAGAACTTTTATGGTAACTAAACCTGCACTGATTTGTTCTTTTCCCGCAAGAACTACATTTGCAGCTTTAACCATTGCATCTGCAGCTTCTATTGCTCCAACCAAGCCTCTGGTTTCTACTAATCCCAATGCCTTAGGCATAATTTACTACTTCTTTTTAGGAAGAATCGATTCAACTTCCGAATGCGGACGAGGAATTACATGGACAGACACTAACTCACCAACACGTTGAGCTGCGGCTGCGCCGGCATCTGTAGCTGCCTTTACTGCTCCCACATCACCGCGAACCATGACGGTTACATATCCGCCGCCGATAGTTTCTTTACCGAGTAATTCAACTTTTGCCGCTTTAACCATTGCATCAGCAGCTTCTATTGCGCCAACTAAACCTTTGGTTTCTATCATTCCAAGTGCGTCAAGTGTCATTTGTATGCTCCCATTAGTGTGATTTTATTATATTCGAAAATAGTTTTTCACATTGTAAATGTCAATTGCCAATAACTAAATAATTTAAGGGAAAGACAGGCTCCCAAACTAATATTTAAATTAAATTTTATCGTTCATTCAGGTAATCCTGCAAAATTATTGCTGCAGAGTTCTTATCCAGTAAACTTTTATCTCTTCGCTTTGATTTTTTTGTAACGGAAATATTGATTATTTCCTGGGCCAATGACGAAGAATATCTTTCGTCTCTTAAAAGGACTTCCAATCTAAATTTTTCTTCCAACTGGCTTTTAAATTTCAATACTTTATTTGTAATTGAAGACGGTTCTCCGTTTTCCTTTAAAGGATAACCGAGTACAATCTTTGAGATATTTTTATCATGGACAATATTTTCCAACTCATTCCAGAAACCGGAATCATTAAGAATAGTTTTATATGGATATGCAAATGTAATGAGCGGATCGGTAAGCGCCAGACCTATTCTTTTTGTACCGTAATCTATAGCCATTATTCTGCTGTATGTCGTATTGTCTGCCATTTCCTTTAAGCACTTTCAAATCTTTCAACGGAATAAACACCTTTTAATTTTTTTATTCGATCAATTATACGGGAAAGGTGTTCAAGATTTTGCACATATAAAGTGACGCTTCCTTCAAAAGTAGAATCATTAGTATTAATATTTATCGATTTAATATTGGTATTTTGATATGAGACAATTGCATGTGAAATATCATTCAAGATACCTGGAGAATCTTCTCCCATTACACTTAATCCTGCAACAAATAATGAACCTTCGGCATCAGGCCATTGAACAGGTACAAGTTTACTGGCATTGTTTTCGGATATCTTAATTAAATTATTACAAGTTTTGCGATGAATTTTAATTCCTTCACCAACAGTTATATAGCCGACTACCGGATCACCGGGAATCGGGTTGCAGCATTTGGCATATGAGTACATTATACCGGATTGTTTACCATCAACTAACACGCCTCCTATATCGTCCCGTGCAATATTAGCAAAGTTGTCAAATTCGAGAACAGGCTGTCTTTCTTTTTTTTCTTTTTCTTTGGTTGCCATTAATACTTCATCCAGGTTAACCTTTCCTTGAGCTATTGCACGATAGAATAATCTAGGGCTCTCATATTTTAAATTAACCGTTAGTTTTGCAACGTCACTTGTTGTAAATGACAACTTTAATTTTTTAATCTTCTTTTCCCAAATTTCTTTACCTGCATTTATTATATCTTCTTCTTCCTTATTAATCCACTTTCTTACTGCAGTTTTAGCTTTATGTGTTAAAGCAAATTTAATCCAGTTTTTATTCGGATGCTGATTCTTAGAAGTTATTATTTCAACCTGATCGCCGCTGTGAAGTTGAGTATCGAGAGGAACAATTTTACCGTTTACTTTTGCACCGATACAATGATAACCGACTTTACTATGAATTTCAAAAGCAAAATCTACCGGAGTTGATCCTACCGGAAGTCTCCTTAAATCACCTTTAGGAGTAAAAACATATATCTCATCCTGATATAGATTTAATTTGAAACTTTCAAGAAGATCTTTTTTAGCTTCATCTTTGGATGCATTTTCAAAAATATCTCTAATCCAATTAACCCAGTTTTCAAGGTCTCTATCCTTTGCTAATTTATTTTCTTTGTATTTCCAGTGTGCTGCAACTCCTTTTTCTGCAACTTCGTGCATTTTAACTGTTCTTATCTGAACTTCGACCAGCCTTCCTTCGGGTCCTACAACTGTGGTATGAATTGATTGATAATTATTTGTTTTTGGAATAGAAATGTAATCTTTAAATCTATCTGGTACAGGCAGATACATTTGGTTAACAATACCTAAAGTAGTGTAGCAATCATTTGTATTTTCCGTATCCAAGATTATTCTTATTGCAAACAGGTCATAAATTTCATCAAACGGCTTATTACGTGTAACCATTTTTTTATAAATACTGTAAAGATGTTTGGGCCTGCCGTTAATTTCATATTTTAATTTATATTCATCCAACTTTTCAATTATAGGGTCGGTAAATTTTTTAATATATGATTCACGCTCTCTTCTTTTACTCTTTATTTTTCTGGCAATTTCATCATATGCTTCTTTGTTCAAATATTTAAATGATAAATCTTCCAATTCCCATTTTACTCTGCCTAAACCGAATCTGTTTGCGAAAGGGGCATAAATTTCTAAAGTTTCCTGGGCAATCCTTCTTTGTTTGTCCGGATTGACATACTGTAATGTTCTCATATTATGCAACCTATCAGCAAATTTAACCAGTATTACACGGACATCTTTTACCATCGAAAGAAGAAGCTTTCTATAATTTTCTGCTTGTGTTATTTCCTGCCCCTTAAATATTCCGCTGATCTTTGTAACCCCGTCAACTATCTCAGCAACTTCTTTTCCGAATTCCTTTGACAATATATCAAGATTAAATTCGGTATCTTCAACTACATCATGTAAAAGAGTACTAACAATAGTAATATCATCAAGAGGAATTTCTTTAGCAACAATTAAGGCTACTTCATACGGATGAGTAAAATACGGCTCGCCGGATGCACGTAAATCATTCTTATGCGCTAGCAAACAGAATTCAAAACTTTTAGTAATTAACGGTTCATTTACACTCGGCAAATGACGCCTGCAAACTTCTAAAAGTTCATCAAGCATCTTTTTATATTTAGGATTATTTATCATCCTCTATTAATCATTTTGAATAAATCCCCCATAATTTAATTTATTTAATTGAATAGTTAAAGTCAGCTAAATGTATAAAATTAACCAAAACATCATCGGGAAAGTTGCTCTTGAAGCTTTTGTTTAAGTCTTTTGACCCGATCAATTCTTTTGCTCAATTTAACTTCCAGATCCTTGGGAATGTTTGTAATTGCTAATATTTTGTTGCATAGTTCTAAGGCTTTTTCATAATTCCCAAGTTTGTAATATTGCTGTGCAATAATATGATTTATTAAAATATTATTATATATACTTTTACCGTTATAAGATTTTAATATATTAAAATAAATTTCTATTGCTTTTGATGCGCTGTCTTCTTCATAACTCCGTGCCAGCACCCACATGAAAAGACGGCTTTCCGGAAATTCATTTAATGCATCTTCCGCTAAATACTTTGCTTTTGAAAATTTCTTTTGTTCGATATAAATCCAAATTAATGAATTCATTGCAAGATATTTATTATAAAATGAATGTTTTATTGCAATTTTTAATAGTTCAATTCCCTGCGATTCTTCATTTTTAAATACCGGTAAAAAGTTCAGAATTTCAGTTTTTTTACTCTTCCAATATTTAAACGTTCCCAAAGCTACATCTGCATCATAAAAAGCAGAATCTAAAAACAAACATTTATTAAAATTTGATATCGAATTTATTCCTTCATTTAAGGCCGAAATCCAATTCTTATTTAATGCTTCATAATAAGCATAATATCCCTGGGATAGAGCCAGGGAATAAATATACCATACATTGTTGTTTGATTTTTCAACCAGTGATTTGGATTGATCTATTGCTCCTTTAAGATTTTTTAGAATAAATTTTTCATCATAAGGATTTCCGTAATCATAGGCTTGTGCAATTTTACCAGCGGCTAAATAAATTTTCCCAAAAGGTAATTGCGGAAATTTTTCTTCCAAAGTATCAAAAACCGTTTCAGCGCCGTCATAATTTTGTTTAATTATTTCGTATATCCCTTTTTTTAAAAGTGAATCAACCACTTGATTCGGATATACCTGAGAAAAAGAAATAGATGAAGATATAAATACAATGAATATTAAAGACAGTTTTTTACAAAGTACCAAATGTTCTGTCTCCTGCATCTCCTAAGCCGGGTAAGATATAACCTTTTCTGTTTAGTTCCCTGTCAATAACAGCACCATAAATTTTTATATCGGGGTGGTTCTTTAATAATTTTCTTATTCCTTCGGGAGCAGCAACCAGGCATGCAAAAATTAAATTCTTAACTCCTCTATTTTTTAAATAATTTATTGCTTCATTTGCGCTGCCTCCTGTAGCCAGCATAGGATCTATTAAGATCACTTTTGCTTCATCGATATTTTTAGGAGTTTTATAATAATATTCTATCGGCTGCAAAGTACTTTCATCCCTTTGCAAACCTATATGGCCAACCTTTGCATCTGGAATTATTTCCAAAAAACCGTTAACCATACCTAATCCTGCTCTTAATACGGGAACCAGCACTATCTCATTCAACAATTTGTAACCTGTTGTTTTCTCTAAGGGCGTTCTAACATCCATTGATTTAAGAGGAATATCTTTACAAATTTCAACGGCTATTACATTTGAGATTCTTTCAACCGCTGCACGAAATGCTTCGGGTTGAGTATTAATATCACGAAGCACTGTAACATCTCTTTTGACCAAAGGATGATCAATTAAATAAAAGTTTGTAAAATTTGTAGTCATTATATTCTCCAAATTAAATATAAAAGTCTATTCAATTTTCCTGCCAAGCACTGATAACAAATTAATAAAAGGCGATAACGGCGGTGTATAATTGTAATTTATATTAGATAAAATATCTGCCGATTGTTTTGTTTTTATAAATGCAGCAATCATATCGCCGTAACCGGATACTTCCCTTCCGCCTAAGAAAGCAGCACCCAATATTCTTTTACTATTCTTTTCAAAAATAATTTTACCGAAAACATTTGAGCTCTCCGGCATAACTTTAACCAAATTAGGCTGGATATCAGAAACCATGGAAAAATATAAACCGTTTTTATCAGCTTCAGTTGAAGTTAAGCCAACTGAGACAAAGTATTTGTCAAATAATTTAAAAGCCAAGTTTTTCACTACAGGCTGGATGTGAACATTACCACCGACAGCATTTTCTCCAGCCGCATGAGCATATTCATGGGCAATTGAAGCAAGAGGAATATAATCCGGACGATTTGTTACAGCATTAATTATCTCAATATTGTCTCCGGCTGCAAATATATTTTGATCCGAAGTTCTTAATTTATTGTCTACTTTTATTGCCCCACTTTTACCTATTTCTATTTTTGCATTAGTCGCCAAACCGACATTAGGTAAAAAACCTACTGCCGCAAAAATCATATCAAATTCCAGCAGTCTTCCCTCAATGTTAATGCTCCTAACTTTCCTCAGCTTTTCATCATAATTTATTTTGAGATTTGCGACATTGCCGTAAAAAGAAATATTATGTTTTTTTAAAAGCTCATTTATTAAATAACTTATTTCAATTTCCGTCGAAGGAAGAGGTAAGGACTCTTTTTCAATTAAGCAAACATTTAAATTAAGTTTCTTTAAGGCATCAACTAATTCCAGGCCAAGATACCCGGAACCGATTACCGCCGCATTTTTAACTTCGTTATTTTCTATATATTTATTTACTTCAATTAAATTTGATAAAGTTTTTAATGTAAAAACATTTTGAGCATCAGAGGGAAAGGACTGCAAACTTTTGGCATGCGAGCCGGTAGTAAGGATTAATTTATCATAATTAAATTCGAACAAACTATTATTATTCAAATTCCGCACTTTGACGAATTTATTTTTATTATTAATCTCTTCGACAAAATGTTTGATAAGAACGTTTACTCCCTTCTCTTTTTTGAAAGTCTCTGAAGAATAAAATACAACATCTTCGGTTTTGGGAATCTCGCCCGACAATACATACGGTATTTCACAGGTGCCGGTAGATATAAAGTCACTAGCTTCAATAATGGTAACTTCTGCATCAGGATTAATTCTTTTAGCTTTGGCAGCTGCAGCAGGGCCTGCAGCATTTCCTCCGACAATTAATATGTTTAGCGGTTTTATCATTTCTGTTTAAAACTCATTGTAAAAGGAACTCCTTGAAAACCGAAATTTTTACGAATTAATTTTTCCAAAAAGCGCTTGTAATTATCCGGTATATTCTTAGGATAATTAGCAAAAAATAGAAAAATCGGATAATTCTTTCCTACCCGGGTAATATACTTGATCTTTACTTCCTTCCCTGTTTGGGTAGACGGCGGGGGAGATTTTTCAATCTCTGGCAGCAATATGTCGTTTAGTTCATTGGTAGAAATTTTTTTCTGCCTCTCTTCATTGATATTTAAACATGTATCAATCAATTTATAAATTCTTTTTTTTGTTAATGCGGAAATAAAAATGATAGGGATATAATCAATTGATCCCATTATTTCTTTTATTGCATCCTCATATTTTTTGGAGGTGTCAGTTTCTTTTTCTACCAGATCCCATTTATTAACGGCTAAAATTATTCCTTTTCGTCTCCCTACGGCTTCATCAATAATTTTTTGATCCTGTTTATCGAGCCCGATAACAGCATCGATCAGAACTACCGCAACATCACATTCACCGATAGCTTTTAGAGTTCTAACCATAGAATAAAACTCTATATTTTCCTCTATCCTCTTTTTCTTTCGAAGTCCGGCAGTATCAACAAGTATTATTTCCTTTCCATAATATTTAAGAATGGAATTAATACTGTCTCGCGTTGTTCCCGGTACATCAGTTACAATGCTTCTGTCGTACCCCAATAATGCGTTTGTAAGAGATGATTTACCGACGTTGGGTCTTCCAACAATTGCAATTTTTAATCTTTTATCCTCATCTTTTTCCTGATCGTAAGGAATAAAATCAGCCGTAAGTTTTTCCAAAAGGTCACCTATTTTTCTGCCGCCTAATGCAGAAATAGGATAAATCTTATCAATACCTAATTTATAAAATTCCGAGGCTTCTGTTTCAAAATTTTCAGAATCTACTTTATTTACAATCAGGAAAAAATCTTTGTTTGAACTTCGAAGCATTTTGCTTATTTCAATATCCGTAGGATTTACTCCATCCCGTACATCAACCACAAATAAAATCGTATCTGCTTCGGTTAAAGCAATTTCTACTTGTTCCCGTATCGCGGCCTCAAACAAATTACTCGAATCGGGAACATAGCCCCCGGTATCTATTAATTGAAATATTTTACCGTCCCATTCAACTTCACCGTAATTCCTATCTCTGGTTACTCCGCTTACATCGTCTACAATTGCTCCCCTTTTACCGACGAGCCGATTAAATAAAGTTGACTTCCCTACATTTGGTCTTCCTACTATAACTACAACAGGTGTCTTCATTTACATAATTTAGAATAATATTATATTACAAAATACTTTATAAATATAAAAAAAGCGATTTTATTACTAATAGTAATATCATCGCTCCTTAAAAAAATTAAAAGTTAAAAATTTAATTCTGACTATGAATATTTTAATTTTGTTTGCTATTCAATTAAAATTAAAAATTATAAGATAAATTTAGTGTCGGCATAAAATCTAACCTGCTTGAAAATCTAACGGGCTGAACTCTCATATTCATAGCAATTGTATCGTTATATCTATCTACACTCCAAACGCCGTCTATTGCACTCAAAAAATGATTTATATAAATAAAAATGACGGCAGTAGAACTTACAGCATACAGACGGTTAGCTTCTCCCCGCTGATCAGCGTACCATAAAAATTGAGCAGGCAAATCGGTATATGAAGGATCGCTTTCATTGCTGGTATCCCATCCATGACTATATTGACTGTACTTACCAATTAATTCATAATATTGCTGTTCGCCGAAGGGCGGCAATTGATGTGTATATCCCGCTGCACTCGGATCGCTTCCAATAGCATCTTCCATTTGATTTAAGATTGCCCAGTTAACCGGACTTGTATCTGTAGGAAAGTCAGCTTGATACTTTTGTATTTCCGCATCAGTCATATTGGGCGCTAATGATTGAAGATGCTGAGCTGTCCAGTAAGCATACCGGCTTACGCTCCAATGCTGGTTAGCATAATTCTGGAAAAACTGGGTTTGGTTATTTCCTTTATTATTGTAAATAACAGCAGTAGTTATTGCAGCAGCTTCAACGGCAACAAATATAGCGGCTTTAAGATAAGAACCTGCATATACTTCGCCCGCTCCAGGTACAATTAGGGAGAATAATCCCCCAAGCCATTTTGATTTTTTACCTTGTGTTTGATATGTTAATACCGGCACTTGAGATACAGTATAATCTCTTGCGACTATTTTTGAGTCGGTTAGCAAATTCCCCGTTAACTGAGTCTGATTTGCTGCAATTTGTTGAGCACTAATTGAATTAGAAACGCCAATAAAAATTATTAGCGCCAAAGCTATTTTTAACAAATTAGAATTCATATTAAGCCTTTAAATATTTTTCCGACAAAATTTATTTACAAATTGTAATTAAAATTTATTAGCTAAAACTAAATATCAAATCCAAATAAAATACCACCGTAGAAGTTCCATTCCTTACCATAGGTTACCTGTTTGCCTAAAAAATCTTCGGTAAACTTGTTAAACCCATACGCAGCATCGAAGAATAAGTCGGTTGGGAATACATAAAAAGAACTCATATGAACCCGAACTTCACCTCCAATACCTTTTTTCAATTGACTTGAATCAAAATTCCCGTTCCATGCATTTCCTACATCTCCGTAAACCGACATAAATATTTTATCCAAGTAAAGCTGGCCGATCCTTGTATCAATATTTTTAATTAGGGGAAACCTATATGTTAAATTTAACCAGCCTACCTTATTTCCGCCTACTGCGTAAAAGGGATAAGCCTTCATTCCCGTCATACCGCCGAGATAAAAGTCAAAAAAATCGGGAACTGTATGGCCAAAAATATTTCCTAATCTTAACCTGGCTGTTAAAGTATTCAAATGCCATAAAGGAAAATGTAATGCAGTATTAAGTTCCAATCGGTTAAAGTTGTAATTATTAAATATCGGCTGCAGGACACCATTATCATATTTATAATTACCATCCGGATTAAACTTATTCATTTCGTAATTATAGGTTAAATCCACCTGAGTTCCGATGGGATTAATCTCATCATCGACAGTCGGTTTAATAAAATTTAATGTATACTTTAATTGGAAATTATTCCCGATTAAATATGTGTCGCTTGTAGTAGGGTAAAAATAAGCCGGATCTGAAAACGGAGGAGGAATTAAAAAGCCGCCAAGATCGGCTGAATACCTGCTGAAAATATATCTAAATTCGAGATTCTGACCTCTGGAAAAAATTCTTTGACTAGCTGCAAAGTCAAATTCCAATAAATTATAAGTTACATCCGTAGGGATCAATAATTCATAGCTTACTTTGGATCCGACTGTGTCTGCACCGAACCCGACAGAAGTATTTGCTTTCCGGCTTATGTTATAAAGTTCCAAAGATAATTCGGGTCTAATTCCAATATCGAACAATAACGGAATTTTATCTCGATAATTAAAAATCAGAAACAAATCTCTTTCCAATCTTGCATTTATAGCAGCACCTGCAAAAAGAGCATAACGGTCAAGCATATCGGACGAAGAGAAGTAAACACCAGGTTTCAGTTTTTCAAAAAAGTTACTGGATGTGTTATAATTATCGTATCTTAAAAACGGATAAAAAGTCATTTTAGTAAAAGTTCCCTTGTATGGCTGTATCTTGTAATCCGGTGTTTTGTAATCATTATAATGTATATATTTTGCCAAATCAAATTTGATCAAATCTCCTTTGGGTTTATCATGATCAAGCGGAGGATCGTTTACCCACACATAACTTTTCTGCGGATCTACTTTTGCTTCTTGTTCAGGGGTAATTTCAAATATTTTAAATCCTGTCGAAGTATAACCTGAATATAGAATATTTCCTTCTCCGTCTATTGAAGGCATAAAGGTTCCGCCGATTACATTTGTAAGCTGCTTCTTCACTCCGGTTTTCAAATTATATGAATATAAATTAAAAATTCCGGTTGAATCCGAGCAGTAAATTATATTTCCGTTTTTATCGAAGACTGGGTTCCGGTTATCGGCTTTTGATTTTATGACAAACTGAAAATTCTTTCCGTCGGTATCTATACGTGCTATATCTCTTCCTTCACGGTACGAATAATCAAAAATTATATATTTGCCATCGTTGGAAAATTGAGGCTGGTATACCTGTTCGCCGTTATTAAAAAAAGTAAGTTGTTTATAATTTTTACCTTTTAGATCTACAGTTGCTAGATTTGTTGTTCCGTCCTTTTCAAACAGGAATACGATTTTTTTACCGTCATGGGAAATACATGGTTCATTTGCACGTAAATTGTATGTCAGTCTTGTTTCTTTATTGCTGTCCAAATTATAAACATAAAGATCGTGAACATTATACCAATTAGGATTTTCATCGGAGATTTTGGAATAGATTACTTTATTCTCATTGGGTACCCAGCTTATAGTTGATCGTACACCTGAAGCAATTTCTTTTTCCTTTTTAGTTTTTAAATCATATATATAAACATTTGAAAGAGCAAAATAATCTTCATTTTTATTTGAAATATATGCAAATTTAGAACCGTCCGGTGAAAACGACGGAAAGAAGTTTCCAAAGCCAACACCTGTAACTGTATCTCCTTCTACAAGGTTTGATAAAACAGCCTTGCTTCTATCCCGATAGCTGTCGGTAAGAAAGTTGCTCCATTCATTATAAACTTCAATTCCGCTTTTTCCTAAAACATCTTTGAATGCCTGATCCATGGTAAATACGTCAAACTTGCCTAAATCATGGCTAATTTCTTCAAGCTTAACTTCACCATATTTTTGAGAGATATATCGTGTTAAAGCAAAACCGGCATTATACACTGATTCATTGCCCAAACTGGTTTTATCAAATTCACCCATCTGGTTCCATGTAAGCATGTTTCCGCTCAGTGCATAGCATCTTAAAACCATGTCGCGGTGAGTATCCCAATTATCATAATTAAATTCTTTTCTTTGATATTGCGCTGTACCTTCTGCAAACCATGAAGGGATATTAACCATTGCCAAAGGATATGAAACAATTACATTCGGGAAACCATATAAGATGTCCGGTCTGCGTTCCTTTTCATAATTTAATACTTGAAGGAAGACTGCGGGAATTTGCCTGGTAAGTTTGAGTGCCGATTGTATTTGCACCATATGAGTTGTTTCATGTGTAATTACATTTCGCAGCCAATTATGTGTCCCCCGTAAATCAAAGTCCAAAGCGCTGGTCCAAATTTCAATTTTATTATCGAAAAAATATGTTGCACCGTTGGAATAATCATCCATATCTTTTATAACGTAATGAATTGTTCCTGGATCGTAATCATAAAGAGAGATTAAAGGTTCAATTACTTCATCGGCAATTTTTGCAACTACACGGGCGGTTCTTTCGGTACCGTTCTGAAAGTGTACTTCACAATGTTTACCTTTAATTGTATACCACTTTAATTCAGGATGAAATTCCGTGAATTGCGAAAAAGCTGCAGTTTGAAAGAATAATATGATACCAATAAACGTTAATGCCTTTATCATAGGTTTATTTAAATGCTCCAATCTATTTAAACTACCGGTATTTTAGAAAGGGAAATTATTGGGATTAATCTCCGTTGTTATAAAAAAATGTAAGATTTTTCGAAAAGCAACTCCTTACATATCGTCTTATTTGATAACAGCAATTTTTATAATATTTGATTCTGTTTTACCGCTGACACCTTGTGCTTGAATTCTAGCAAAATAAACTCCGCTTTGAATGTTGTCTACATTCCAGGGAGTTTCTTTTTCCATACCGCCCTGGGCATCATCTTTTAACTCTGCTACAAAATCTCCTGCCAGATCGAAGATTTTTATATCTATTTTAGAATCTTCCGAAACATAGTAATGAATTTGAGTTATTCCGCTATAAACCGGGTTCGGATAGTTATAAGCTTTATTTGCCGGGAAAAATGTATTAACTACATTTTGATTAGATGCACCGCTTATAAATGAAGTATTTAAATTATTCCCGTTTTCTTCCGACCAATAAATTGTTCCTTCATTTGCACCGATATTCCAAGCAGAAAAATTATTATTTTGATCTGCGGCGGCAAATGAAATTGTTCCGTTATCTTCAAACAATACAGGAGCAGCAGCCGGTTGAGTACCCAATGAGATGGGAAAACCGTCTACAACTTTTCCGGTTCCGCCGTTAATTGCATAAATTCTTCCATCAACCGTTGTGGCAATAATTTCGGATTTAGTATCTCCTGCAAAATCTGCAGTTAACGGTAATCCGGTAAAACCGATTTTTAAAGGATCATCGAACGGGAAGTTTTCTGCTTCGGCTCCTTGAGAATTTACGGCTTCCAGTTCGTTTCCATTTGAAAAAATTATATAATTATTTCCGTTATGCTTTAGGTCGGCTAAGGAAAATGATTTTATCGAATCAGAAGAATTGATCGTAAACTCCGATTGAAGAGTTCCTTTGCTTATTACATCAAATTTATTACCGTTCAGAAGCACCACTTCATATACATTCCCGTTGTTATCGGTACTCATTGCAAAATCCTTAACTATACCGCTGCCTGAATAAGTACCGCTGGCAGAATCATAAACAATAAATTTATTTTCACTGATTGAAGAAGCAGCATAAGACAAATTACTTTCACTCACACAAATTTTATTTATAACGAAATTTGAATTACTAGAACCAATTGTGCCCGTCTGCTGAGGCACCATATTAGAGCCGAACGAATATACTTCAACGATTCCGTCACTAGTTCCAAGAGCCATTTCCAAAGGTGCATTTGATTTATTTATTATAACAGGCGGTGTTGAAAAAATTCTGCCGGAACTATTTAAAGTACCTGCCGAACCGTTCTCACCGTATATATTTATAGTTGAATCAATAGCGCCTATAACATACTGAATTCCATTATTACTAATCGATGCTACTTTATATTTTGAAAAATTTGGAATTGTTTTATTTATATTTCCCGAATTATCCAGGATCATTAAATCTGTATTTGATAAGAAGTTGAATCCAAAGTTATTACCAGTCTGTGTAATAGTTAAATAATTTTCTGAAGATGAAACCGGAACCTTTGAAGAAAAGACCGGTTTAATAATAGAATCTCCGTAAACGATGTTAAAAGACATCCTATTCCCGATAGTTGAAAAATTGGAAATAGTAATTAAACTGTTTGCTCCGGAATTAGCATTACTGTTCGGTCTGCTTATACTTGAGAATATATTTTTATACAGTGTGGCATAATTATTTTTATACCAATAATCCTGATAAGTTCCCTCTCCGATAATTTGATCTCCCAAAGCGTCCGTAAATATTTCACCGATCTCCGGTATACCGCTTGCTTCCATTAAATTTACGCCGCGATGAGTTTTATCTGCATTTATTTCATCAGAAGCAATTTTTGCATTTATAACATTGTCATCTATATGCCAAATCAATATTCCGCCTTTATAATCGGAGGTATCATCTATCTGGCCGGGCAATGCCCAATCAAACTCACTTACATTAGTTATAACTCCTCTTAAAGAATCGGTATCATAAGTATAAAAACCCGGCTGATCTTTGGTAAAAGTTTTAGTATCCGAATTGCCGTTTAATACATAAGTAATCTTTACTCCGTTTCCCAGTGCATTTCTGTCTCTATTCTCAAGTAAGAAATATTCGGAAGAATTTATCGGCAATTTTAGTATAGTCGTGTCATTCGCCGAAGCCGCCAATTGAGTTACTAAATGTAGACTATAATTACCGGGTGATAATGTAATTGGTGTTGCCCATCCCAAAAATATTTTTTCCCAGGCCGATGGTTCGGGCGGAAAAACTCCATTATATGCAAATATTGATTGAGGGTCCATTAATCCAAAACGCCCGATAGCACTTAATCCTGTTTTTGTATCATATAAATCCGGCAGACCTAAATAGCTGCCAATACTCGCGGCTAATAAACCGTTTGTAGTTACTTGATACAAAATTGTTCCGCCATAAGTAGATTGTTCCCGGCTTTCAGTCTCAGGCATTATTAGAGTATTCGGAATATCAAACGAATTATTTTCAACCGGAAATCCCTTGAAACCGGAGCCATAAACATTTATTAATGCTTTAGAACTTAAATAAATTGACGGCAAATCTCTCGAATCTGCAATTGAACCCGGCAATGAAATATCTCTACCGACCCCGGCATGATAGATAGTAAATAAATTGTAGCTGCTAAAATCAAATCCCGGGTTTGCAGAGTCTGCCTTTTCCCATACTTCTTTAGAAAAATTTGCTAAAGAAGTAAAATCATTTGAGTTTAATTGAGGAGAATAATTCCTCATCGTTTGAGACACCGTTATTACATTAGGCAACACATAATATGAAATGACTAGATGACCGTTCGATACTTGCTGAAAATAATTCTTCGCAAATTCCAAATGTTCATCAAAGTAAGCTCTGTCATGAGGCAGCGGATCAAGAATTGTATTGCCGTAATCCTGCGAATATATTGATCCGAATTTACCGTTTCCAACAGTTGCAGCATCTTTATCGGTTTGAAACTCAACCATTACCGCTAATATCTTTACAGTGTCTATGCCTGTTGTTTTGGCGATAGATATATAGGGATACGGATTTATCTTACCAATAAATGTTTGAGCAGATAAACTGCTCAAACAAATTGAGATAAGAATAAAAACGAGATTTTTTTTTATCATATTAAATTAAATCCCCCGCGGCAATCCGCGAACATCTCCGGGAATTCCTCCCCATCCTATGGAAATAGTGAATCTAAGAGTATCATTAAGCGGACTTTGATCACCATTTGGAAAGACAGAAGTGGTTAAGTAGCTGAAATCAAATCCGTAAATATCATACCTGATACCGGCGCCGAAAGTTAAAAATTTTCTATTACCAAATGAGGGATCTTCGTAAAAATAACCCGCTCTTAAAGCAAACAGAAAATCGCCGGGTTCTCCATACCAGTATTCAAGTCCCATTGAAGTTTGAATACTTTGAAGTTCTTGGCTAAAAGGCCTGTTACCCCATGATGTAAAAATTGCTTGATAAAATTCTTGAGAAGTCTGCGAAGTAGTATCTTTATTTATAAGAAGTTTACTAAAGTCGAGTGTATATATTAAAGAATTAAATTTATCTTTGTAAATGTTATAAGCAAATCCTAGTCTGAAATTTGTTGGAATCGGATCAGCTTGCTGTTTATCAATATAATACATTTTAGGACCCATATTACTCAAGTTAGCACCAACGCTAAAATCACCCCCGATATCTGTATCCGTAAAAGGAATAATTAATTTCCCTGGCCTCCACATTCCGCCAAGATCAAAACTTACGGATGTGGAAATACCGCTGCCTTGTTCCGAAGCCGTACCGATAGCTGATAGCACACTATGGATGATCCTAAAGTTTAATCCCAAGCCCCAATCATCAGAAATTTTTGTTGCATACCCTACCGTTAATGCGGCGTCAAAAGAATGAAATGTTCCGAGCACTTGATCGGTCTCGCTTGTTCTTACAAACTCACCATAATTCATATACGTAACACTTGCAGTTAAACTGCCGCTTATATCGGAAATAAATTGTCTATATGTTAAATATTCGTAAGATAAGTCTAATCCAAATTGAGGAAGCCAGTTACTATGTGTAAAGCTAACTTCCGAACCTTTTAAAAATGCGATACCGGCAGGGTTCCAGAAAATCGCGGCCGAGTTATCAGCTAATCCTGCACCGGATTCACCCATTGAACCACCTCGAGAGTCGGGTGCCAACTCAAGAAATGGGACAGCAGCTTCTCCTTGTCCATACGTAATTTTCTGGACCATTGTAAACAGAATGCTGACAAGCACCAGCCTAATTATTACTTTCATTTTTTTCCTCCGATGATAATATTATCATTTTATTAATCATAAATAAATTATTTCATTAAAAAATTAAATATAAAAATAATACTCTAAATAATATGTATTTTTCCTACTATTCCACTACCTAATAACTGCCATTTTGCCCAAAACACTTTTACTATATTTCCCGTCCGATGAATTCACGATTATTTTATACAAATACGTTCCGTTAGCTATTATTGATCCGTCCTGATCCCTTCCATCCCAATTTACCTTCACAAATTTCTCCTCTATTCCCTCTTTTTCTATCTCTCTTATCAGCCTTCCGGCTATTGTATATACTTTTATCTTTA
>JBJKQE010000297.1:0-6465 GCA_046705645.1 Ignavibacteriaceae bacterium
TCCGCTTTCACGGAAGAAATAAAGAGGCATGGATAAAATCCATTAATAACTTCGGGAAAAAGCAAAATTACCAGGAACAAAGTGCAAGGTACAAATATTTGTATTCGCCGTCGGAACTGCTGGAAATTCAAGAAAAGATCTTATCCGTAAAAGAGGCCGTAAAAGAAGTTTTTGTTATTATGAATAATCATCCAAATGGCGATGCAGTTGCAAATGCATTTGAGCTCATTTATCTGCTTGAGGAAAAATTAAAAATTCAAATGCCGGATAATATTTTAATGCAGTATCCCCGGCTGCAGAAGATTGCATCGAATTAGATTTGCAAGTGTAAAGATGATATTGACAAAATGAAGTACACAATGATTCAACCCCACTCACCATGACAGGAGGTTGTCATCCCGAGCGGAGTCGAGGGATGAGCGGAGTCGAGGGATGAAGGGAAAAGCGAAATAAAAAGACTAAATTAAAAAGAGGAAGCTTATAATGAAATCATATTGGGTTTATATATTACATTGTTCGGACGATAGCTATTACACCGGAAATACGGATAATCTTGAAAAAAGAATGAATGAGCACAAATACGAAAGATATAAAGGATACACTTCAACACGTTTACCTGTTTATCTTGTTTATTCACAAGAATTTCAAAATGTTAAAGATGCAATAAAAGCGGAAAGAAAAATAAAGAGTTGGAGTAGGAAAAAGAAAGAGGCATTGATAAAAGGTGATTTTGTTTTACTTCATGATTTGGCTGAATGTAAGAACGAATCTAATTATAATAATAAAAAGAAGGAATAAATAATATTTCAGTCATGGTTCGACTCCGCTCACCATGACAGGAGGTTATCATCCCGAGCGGAGTCGAGGGACGGGCGGAGTCAAGGGACGGGCGGAGTCGAGGGACGACTTTATTTATTACAACAATCAACAATCTCTATGAGAACAATATTTCATCTTGACCTGGATACTTTTTTTGTTTCGGTTGAAAGGATATTAAATCCTTCACTGGAAAACTTGCCTGTGATAGTCGGAGGAAGTCCTCCCGGCAGAGGCGTGGTAGCAGCGTGCTCTTACGAAGCGAGAAAATTCGGATTGCATTCTGCCATGCCTATCAAAACAGCGTTTAAACTTTGCCCGCAGGGAATTTATTTAAAAGGACATTTTGAAGAGTATACAAGATTTTCAAGACTCGTAAAAAATATTTTAGCGAAGTATGCCCCGGTAATTGAGCAGGCTTCAGTTGATGAATTCTATATGGATTTTACCGGATGTGAAAAAATTTACGGCTCGCTGTTAGTGTTTGCTTCATTTCTTCAAAATGAAATATGGGAAAGGCTTTATCTTCCGGCTTCAATCGGGATCGGAAGCAACAAAACAATTGCGAAAATCGGATCGGACTTTAGAAAGCCGAAAGGCATTACTTATGTAAAACATGGAAACGAAAAAGATTTTTTATTCCCTTTGCCGATTGAAAAGATTCCGGGGGTCGGTAAAGCGACTTTAAAAGAACTGAACAGCCGCGGCTTCTATAAAGTCGGCGATTTGGCAAAAGTTAATTCCGATTATCTTGGTGTAATCTTCGGCAAATACGGTGTGGATTTATGGCATAAAGCAAACGGTGAAGGAACGGAATACTTATCGGTTGAACACGAACAAAAAAGTATTTCAAAAGAAAGAACCTTTGAGGATATTGTTGATAAAGAAAAAATTATAAATATTCTTTTTAAGCTTACGGGGCAAGTTTGTCAATTACTTAGAGACAGCAATTATCAGGCATCAACCATAAGCATTAAATTAAGATATTCGGATTTTAAAACTTTAACATGTGCAAAAACCGTTTCGCATACAGATGATGATAAAATAATTTTTGAAACGGCGAAGGGCTTATTCTTAAAATCTTATACAAGAAGGGTGTCGATAAGACTGATCGGAGTAAAGCTGACAAACTTTACAATTGCATTTTATCAGGGCAGCCTGTTTGATGAACTCGGAACTAAGAGATTACAAATGATTGAAGCAATTAATTCTATTCGAGCAAAATACGGATATTCGGCAATTTATTACGGAAGTTAATTTATGTTAGGGTTAGATCCGTTTTATTTTTATATCAAATAATATGTTTCATTTCAAATTTACAAATTGCTACTTTCTTTACCTTCCTTCATTTTTTTTTATTAAGGTTATATTTATTCCCCATAACTTTTGTAATTTAAATATCAGGTTTATTCTTATAATATAAAGAGGGAGTCGGATATGGAAGCTCATTATTCATTCTCAATATTATTATTAATAGTAATTATTTTTTTCTTTTTACCAGGTGTAAGAATAGTAAGACCAACACACCGTGCTTTAATTGAACGGCTGGGGAAATATAAACGTTTTGCAAATCCGGGATTTCATTGGATTATTCCTATTATTGATCACATGTTTCAGGTAAATATAACCGAACAGATGATTGATGCAGATCCTCAGGAAATAATTACAAACGACAATTTAAATGCAACAGTCGATGCACAGATTTATTACCGGATAAAAGCAGACGAACCTAGTGTGAAAAATTCCCAGTATAATGTTAATGCAATAGATATTCAGATAGTAAATCTTGCACGTACAACCTTAAGGAATATTATAGGAACGCTTACCTTAAAATCTGCGAACAGCGAAAGGAATAAAATCAACTCGGAGTTACATAGAGTGCTTGTGCAGGAAACGGAAAATTGGGGCATCGATATTGTCCGTGCGGAATTAAAACAAATTGATCCTCCGCATGATGTGCAGGATACCATGAATAAAATCGTTAAAGCTGAAAATGAAAAGATTGCTGCAGTTGACTTTGCTACAGCTGCAGAAACAACTGCAGATGGTGAAAAGAGAGCTGCAATAAAGCGTGCAGAAGGAATAAAACAATCCAGAATTTTACAAGCGGAAGGAGAAGCAGAAGCCATTAAACTTGTGAATGAAGCTGCCGAAAAATATTTTATCGGCAATGCCCAGGTGCTTAAAAAGCTTGAAACAGTTCAGAGGTCTATGGAAAATAATGCAAAGATAATTGTTCCGGCAAACCAAGAACTAGTTAATGTAATTGGAGAAATGGCCGGGATAGCTCCAATTAAAAAGGGATGAAAGAATTTATAAAATATTTATCGGTATAATTATCTCGGATTTTATTTAATTATCAACGGGTGCAAACAACTAAACACAGAAACCATCTTAAATGAAATCAAAAAACGCATTCCTTTCCGTTGTTATGGCAGAAAACATTGAGGCAATGAGAGAATGGGCAATAGATAAAATCTTTCAGTCTAACTGACCGTTGTTTTTACCATATTTAATCACTAGCTTTTCAAAATTTATATCTAATAATTATCTAATTGTAGATTTAAGATCTAATAAATTAAACATTCCCTATAAAAAATAGGAGTCCATGAATTATGCGCAATTTATTGAAGACTATACTGGTATCAGCTGCAATTTTTTATTTTGTTTCTTGTTCGGGAAGCAGTGAATTAAGCCGTAGGAGAACAAATGAAAATAACAATTTTATTTTTGCAACCTGGGCAAACGGGAACCCGAAACAGAGCGATGCACAATGGGACAGCGTATTCAGCAAGTACCGGGATGCCGGAATAACGGATTTTTTCATCAGAGCCGATCCGCAGGAATTAACCAGGATGATAAAATTAACCAAAGATAAAGATATTAGAATACACGCCTGGATGTGGACATTCAACAGGCCCTGGGATACAGTTGCCGAAAAGCATACCGATTGGTATTCGGTAAATAGAAAAGGCCAGAATTCCCTGGAATATAATCCGTATGTAAAATACTATCAATGGTTAAGTCCTTTCAGCAAAGGCGCCAGAAATTATATCAAATCAAACTTTGAGGCTCTGGCAAAGGTAAAGGGCCTTGCATCGGTTCATCTTGATTATGTAAGATACTGTGATGTTTTCCTTGGAGCAGCGCTTCAGCCAAAATATAATTTGGTACAAGACCACCAGATGCCCGAATACGATTTCGGCTACCATCCGGAAGCCAGGAAAGAATTTAAAAAATTATTCGGTGTAGATCCGATGAAGATGGCTCACCCAGAACTCAGCAACGAATGGCTTCAGTTCAGGTTAAATGCTGTAACTTCGCTTGTAAACGAACTGGCGGTTATAGCGCATAGTTATCATACCAAAATATCTGCGGCTGTTTTTCCTTATCCTGAACTTGCAAGGCAAATGGTTAGACAGGATTGGAGTTCGTGGAATCTGGATATTGCTCTGCCTATGATCTATCAGAATTTTTATAACGAGAACATGAACTGGATCGGGTTTTCAACCGCACAGGGGGTGAGAGAAGTTCACGGAAGATTTCCGATATATTCAGGCTTGTTAGTTCATGCGTTTACTCCGGAAAAATTAAAAGAAGCAATTCTAATTGCAAAAAAGAACGGCGCATCGGGAGTATCATTTTTTAATATGAATGCATTAAGTGATGATGATTTACAGGTAATCAAGCAATTATACAACAAGTTTGACGCCGGCGAATATTCGAAGTAAATGAAATTAATTTATATCGGAGCATCCGGCTTATTTTCCAAAACTTAATGGTTCTATAATAACTTCAATATTTCTAATGCTTTTAATCATTAGGCTTTTTAGAAGAGAAGATTGAGTTTATATTTAAATTGAAATAATTATTGACTGCATCCTCTTAAATCAATTTTCCATTCGTCAATAACTTTATCATTTTTTACGATATAAATTTTATCAAACAAATTAATAGTGGGATCACAATGGGAAGTAATCAGTTCTAGAACGGTTCCTAGTGCCGGTGCTTTTTGAGTTTCGTTATAACTGATTTTACCATATTCATCCCCGAACCAATCATATTTTAGTTTTGAATATTCCGGAGAAATTATTTGAGGTTCTCCGCCGTCTTTGTATAATGATTTTAATCCTGCATCAACAGTAACAAAACCATTTTGGTTTGTGCTTATCACGGTTGTTAATAATCTTAAAGCCGGTTTAAATGTTTCAAAATATTTGCTGTTCTCTGATGATTCAACCGAGAGATATTCCGCATCCATAAAAACATAAGAACCTGCTTGATGTTCGGTAAGTTCAGGAATATCATTGTCTATTTCAAAAGTTCCGGTACCGGAAGCACTGAATATATTAAAATCTTCTGCTTTGGTTTTTAATTTATTAAATATTGGAATTATTTCTTTTAAAGAGTTACGGGATGCAGCCATTCTTTCTTTAAAAGAAGTTATATGCTGCAGCTGTCCGGCATATGCTTGAATCCCTATTAAACGCAAATTATTTAGTGAAAGAAGATGTTCGCCAAATTTTAAAGCTTCGGAAGGTTTAACTCCCGTTCGATTTAAGCCTGCATCAATATCGAGAAGAACATTAATCTTGAGATTATTTTTCTGTAATTCTTTATTTAGTTTTTCGGCTGTTAATTTATTATCAATAGTTATAATCACAGATGGAGAAATCTTTAATATGTCTATAATCCTTTTAATCTTAGAATCAGGCGCTACCGGTCCAGTTATTAGAATTCCCTCTATCCCTGCTTTAGATAATAATTCAGCCTCTGAAATTTTCGCAGCACAAACCCCGATTGCTCCGTATTCAATTTGCTTCTTTGCTAAAGCAATGCATTTATGTGTCTTTGCATGGGGACGAAGTTTCTTACCTTTATTATCTGCAAGTTTTTGCATTTTCGAAAGGTTCTGTTCAAGAAGATCTTGATCAATTATTAAGCAAGGAGTTTCAAGGTCATATTTATATTCATTCATTTTATAAAGTCTTTTTTATTTGAAATCGTAGTTAATAATATAGTTAAAATCCTTATATTTTGTGAAATATAGAAGAAAATCTGTCTTTTGTGTTTTAATTAACAAATCCCCCCTTCTTATTAAAAATAATAAAAAAGTACTTGCGTAACCAAAAGGTTTCATTTATATTTGTAACCAATTGGTTACACAAAAAGAGAAAAAAAATGAGAAGAGATGTATTTCAGGCGATAGCCGATCCTACACGAAGAGAAATAATAAATATGCTCGCATACAAATCTTTAAATTTAAATTCAGTTGCGGAGCAGTTCAAAATAAGCAGGCCTGCAGTTTCAAAACATATAAAAATTTTATCTGAATGCGGGCTAATTACAGTAAAACAAAAAGGCCGTGAGAGATTCTGTGAAGCAAAATTAGACGGATTACATGAAGTTTCTGATTGGATAGAACAGTATAAAAAATTCTGGGAAGAAAAACTGGATGCACTGGAAAATTATTTAAATGAATTACAATCGAAAGGGAACAAAAATGAGTGACAAAATTGATGAAGTTGCGGAAAAGAAAGACCTGGTAATTAAACGCACTTTCAACGCTCCGAGTGAATTGGTTTGGCGCGCCTGGACCCAACCGGAACATGTGGTAAAATGGTGGGGACCGAAAGATTTTACAACGCC
>JBJKQE010000298.1:0-9406 GCA_046705645.1 Ignavibacteriaceae bacterium
ACATTATTTCATTACGTTTTGTTTTCCCGATAAAAGTATGAGCAGCTTCATCAATTGAGCCATCGTAAGCTTCTACCTCCACTATCTTGCCGGATAAAATACGTCCCTTGTCCTTTTTCACCAGTATCTTACCGAGGAGTTCCCTGGCAACAGTGAGCAATTCACGTGTATAAAAAGCTCTTTTTAATTTTTTTTGATTGAATTTAGGAACCATTTTTTGAAATGCTAAAAGAGGGATAATTAATAAAATTTTATGATTCTAATTCGGATTCCAGTTCTTTTATTTTCTGCAAATAATATCCTTTTTTCGCAGAGTCTTTTAGAATTAATTTTTTATAAACTTCTATTGCTTCTTTAAATTCACCTTGTGTAATGTATATCTTTGCCAAGGTTTCCGATACAATCATACTTCTACTTGATATATTTGCCAGCAAATCATTAGTAGTCGACGCCGAATTGTTAATCTCGGGAATTTTAGCGGTTGATATTTCTTTTGCAATTTGATCTAGTCTGTCATCAACAGAAACCGATTTGCTTTCGCTAATTTTTTTTTCTGCGATAAACAAATCGGGTTCCTGCGCTTTTTCCGAAATATTTGTGTCTACCATAAAAATATTTCTGGTGTTATTTTCGAAAAGAGACCTCTGCTTTTTTATATTCTCAAGTTCTTTAAGATAATATTCGTAAGTTTTCTTAGAGTGAATTAAATCGCAACCCTTTTTAATATTTTTCAAAGCCATCGGGTAGTTGCCTGCCAAAGTATATGCTTTACTTAATATAAGATATGCTGTTGAATATTGAGGATATTGTTCTATACCGTCATTAAGAATGCCGATTGCTTTATCTATGTTATTCTGTTCGATCTCCATATTTGCAGTTCTAACAAATAATGGAGATCGTTTATCGTATTCATAAATTAAGCTTACTTTATTATTAAATATTTCAGTTGACGACTTTGCCAAATCAGCCTCTATATTTTTGAGAAAGCATGCTTAATTGATGTTAATGAAACAAAAGAAAAACCGAGGAAAAATAAGAACTGAAACGGAAGAGCAGCAATTTCGAGAAAATAAATTGAAGCTGCAACACCGATTAAACAATATACTGCCATAATTAATTCTACAATTACAGATAAGCCTAATTTTTTACTTCTATATCTTTTTCCTAACCAAGTATCTTTGTTCCCTTCAACGTTAAATTTAGGGGTGCGGACAAACTCACTTTTCCTATTTAATAATCCTTCAAAAACTGCCCTGGAATTATTTACTGCAAAACCCATACTTCCGGCCATAAAAAGAGGAAATAGAACTATTTTTTTCCGCCAGTCATCTCTAATATCTTTCTGGGAATATAAATAAAACATGAAAGAGCTGACAAAGGCAAGGACAAATAAAGACATAACCGCAAAATACAGTTGATGCGGGCCGCTGTTTTTTATAAATATAAGCGGGACATTTAAAATCGCTGCCAGCAGAATAAAAGGAAATACTAAATTATTTGTTAAATGAAATGTAGCTTGAAGTTTTACCCTTAACGGCACCTTGGATCTCCAGACCAAAGGTAAAATTTTCTTGGCTGTTTCAATTGCTCCCTTTGTCCATCTAAATTGCTGATTCTTTAAAGCATTTATTTCCGAAGGAAGTTCAGCTGGAGAAGTAAAGTCTTTTAGGAAAACAAATCTCCACCCGTTTAATTGTGCACGATAACTAAGATCCAAATCTTCGGTTAAAGTATCGGCTTCCCAGTTGCCGGCATCTTCTATACATGCTCTTTTCCAGATGCCGCCGGTCCCGTTAAAGTTGATAAAGAATCCTGCTTTGTTTCTTACGGTTTGTTCTATTACAAAATGTCCGTCTAAAGCTAAAGCTTGTGCTCTAGTTAAAATGGAATAATCGCCGTTTATATGTTCCCAGCGAGTTTGAACCATTCCAACTTTTTCATCACTGAAGAATGAAAGAGTTTTTTTCAAAAATTCTTTTTGCGGAATAAAGTCGGCGTCAAAAATTGCAATATATTCTCCTTTGGCAGTTTTCATTCCTTCTTTCAGCGCACCGGCTTTAAATCCTTCCCGGCTTAATCTTCTTATATGTTCAATATCGAAGCCTTCTTTTTTCTTACGGGCGACTATTTTTGCAACAAGTTCTACTGTTTCATCAGTGGAATCATCCAGCACTTGAATTTCCATCAAGTTTTTGGGATAATCAATTTCACATACGGAATTAATCAGTCTTTCAACCACATATAATTCATTATAAAGAGGAAGCTGAATTGTTACTTTTGATGTGGGTATAAAATTTTCTTTATGCGTGTGTTTAACGTTTCTGTACTTATTGTAATAAAATATCATTATGAAACCATGCAGACCGAAAACAAAAAGTACGAATAACGAAACAAAATAAGATATAAGAACTACGTTATCCATTTTAAAACCTATTATAAAAAATTATTTATTTTTACCATCCGGAAACCGTGTCAAGAAGAATATCATCGGTTATTCTATCAATTGCGGTTTCAATAGCATTATTTCTATCGTTAATAGAACCGCCTGAAGGATAATCACCATAATTGGAAAAACTTTTATCATAAATAGTTTTCCTTTTCACCAGGTCTTTATAAACAACCCGGACTGTAATAGTGACTCTCCTTGAAGTTACATTTTCTCCGGCGGCAATTACAGACGGTACATCACTCAAAGAAGTTATTGTGCATTCAAGAACTGCATCAGCATTAGATTTATTTGTAACCTGTAATGTATTATCATCAATAAACTTTTGCGTCAGCTTACTTGTGAACATCTGGCTTAATCCCGGCACACTTGAGCTGCTTCGATCTTCGGCATTAGGAATAGCAATAGTTTTAAGATACTTTGGAACCGAAGCTCCCGTAAAAGAATATGCACAACAACCAGTAAAATTAATTACCAGATATGTGATAAACAAGAGAAGAATAATAGTGTTTGCAGATTTGTTACTTAGGTAACTTATAATGTTTTTTTTAGAGACACTAGGCTGCGTATCATTACTAAAAAATTGCTTAAAATTGTCTTTTTTGCAATCCATATTCTTTCAATTTTCTGTATAAAGTTCTCTCGCTAATTTTCAGCATTTTTGCAGCATTTCGTTTATTGCCTCGACTGTGATCCAAGGCATTTATAATAGCTTCTTTTTCAACTTGATCGAGCGAAGCTATCTCATTTATACTTTCGTTATCATCATTTGAAGTTACATCCATTTGCTGATGATAAATTAAGTCCTTAATCTCCATAATATCTTTTTTAATTTCGAATAATGCTCTGTATAATAATTCACGGTCAACTTCTTCGGGGGATTTTTTTAAATATATGGGAAGGTTTCTGCTTTCGTTATTTATCCTATCCAATTTAATTAATGGAAAGAATGCCTGAGCATTTAATACTCCGTCACGGTTTAACGCTGTTGCGGATTCAACAGCATTTTTTAATTCCCTTATATTCCCGGGCCAGTCATAATTTCTTAAAAGATCCAAAGCATCATTTGTTATTAAAGGAGGTTGAATATTATTTTCCGTACTATAATTATTAATTAGAAAACGAGTTAATTCTTCAATATCACCTTTTCTCTTTCTTAACGGCGGAATGCTTAACGTTACGGCTTTTAAACGAAAATATAAATCTTCCCTGAATCTTTTAGTTTCAACTTCGTACTGAAGATCTTTATTTGTTGCGGCAATTATTCTAACATCTACCTTTGTAACGGTCTCTGCACCTATCTTCATAAATTCTTTTGATTCAATTGCACGCAAAAGCCTTACTTGCGTCGTTAAAGGCATTTCGGCGATTTCATCTAAGAATAATGTACCGCCGTCGGCAATTTCAAAATAGCCCTTGCGACTTTCGACAGCACCAGTAAATGAACCTTTTTTATGCCCGAATAATTCGCTTTCGAGAAGACCTTCCGGAATTGCACCGCAGTTAACGCTAACCAACGGTTTATCCGCACGGTTACTGAATCCATGAATTGCTTTTGCAAAAACTTCCTTTCCGACCCCGCTTTCACCATAGATCAGTATAGAAATATCGGATCCGGCAACCTGCATCGTTATATCAACAAGATCATTAATTTCCTTTGATTTTCCGATTATTCCGTATTTTTTCTTGAACTCTTCTACAGTCATTTTAAAATTTTTATTTTTCTCTAATTGGATTTTTATCACTTAGAAACAGATTATCAGGAATAAGTTTAGTTCCGATATTAAATATATTATTTTTTATAACTTTATTAAAGAAATGAATTCTTATAGATCTTCAGTCAACCCATCGAAAGCAGAAATTATTTTTTCCCTATCTTCATCATTAATTGACAAATAAAACTTCTCTAGTTTTGTTTCATCTTCATCACTAATATGAGTTAAATACAGTTTCTCTACGGATTGAGTTTTATATGCTTGAATCAAATCTTTAAAATCAATATGAGAAATTTCAGAAATCATTATATCTATTTTATGTTCTTTGAATAAATATAGATCTTTCTTTTCTCCGATATCTCCCGTATAAAAGACGTTTATACCTTGTAAATTTAATAAAAGGCTTAAGCATGAAAAGCTTAACAAATTTAAATAGTCATATTTTTTATATACTTCGAGATGCGAATTCTGTTTAGATAGAAAAGTAAAATTATCTTCTATTTTTACAGTTTCTTCAGTATCAAAAACTTTGTAGTTAATTTCAAAATCCATTCTTTCGCTGAACAAATAAGAATTATAGATGTATCTTTTAACTACTTCTACCAAGCTTTGGTGCAGATAAATATCGAGTTCGTTGGTCCTATTAATCAGTTTTAATTGGACAATAAGAGCACCTAATCCGGAAAAATGATCGGGGTGCAGATGGGTTATCAAAATACCGTTGATCAAATGAAGGTTTATATTCTGTGACAGCAGAGCTTTTGAAATTCCGTCGCCAGTATCGATAAGCAAGTTATAGCTATCCGAAGAAAAAAAAATTGAAGAGTGAAATCTTTGAAGAGAGGTTTTTCCCGATCCAGTACCGATAAATCTAATTTTCAAAATATTTCTTTTAATTTAGTTTTACAATTCTTCCGTTCAAATTGTATTTGGTATTTATTTGCTTTAAGGATTCCGAAGCATCATCTTCATTGGAAAATTTACCTACGTATACAACATGAAATGTAGTTCCGGCAACTGATTTTTCTTCTATCGTGGAATACAGGCCGTTTTTTATAAAACTTTCCTTTAAAGTTTCGGCATTCTTCAAAACAGTAAAAGCCCCGGCTTGAATTGTATACGGGTAATTTTCATTTGATTGAGAAACATGTTCTTTTTTTTCATCGTTGGAAGTGTCTGCAGGCAAAGCTCTTCTTGCTACAACAGTGCTGTCTTGTTTAGGTATGTTTTTCTTTGCTATACTAATGTAGGGAGAATTAGGATATTCGTGCTCAAGTCTATTTAAAAAATTTTTCGCCGCGCCGTACATCCCAAGTGCATAATAATAAGAATATATTCGGTATAAAGAAGCATCGGCATATTTACTGTTGGGAAAGTTTTTTATCAAATTATTATAAATCGAAACTGCTTGTTGTCCGTTTTCAGTAAGTACACCTTCCAGGAATAAAAGATTCGAACTGTTTGGGTAATTCTTTTTAAGATCCGGCAATTCCTGCTCTACTTGAGACTTATTGCCGTCTTCAATCTGTTTCAGATACGGTATAATATTTAATTCCTGTGCATATAAATATTTGGGTAAAAATAAAACCGCAAAAGAAATAAATAGGAAAGAAAATACAAAATATTTTTTCATTGTCGTTGATTAATAAAACCTAAAATTATCCGGATATAAATATTATAAGAACGCAAAAAGCAACAATAAATTATTTACGCAGTTAACGGCAATTGTTCGCTTTCAGGTTCAACCAGTTCAATAAAATTCCCAAATAAAGTGGCAGATGTTGCACGATATATTTTAACTTTAACATAATCGCCTTCTTTAATTTTATCCGTAAAAGGAATTATTACAACTTTATTTGTATCTGTCCTTCCGGATAAAAATTGATCCGATTTTCTGCTTAAACCTTCAACAAGAATTATTGTTTCAAGATTATTTAATTCTTGATTCTTTTCGTACGAAATCTGCTGTTGTAATTCGATTATTTCCTGAAGTCTTTTTGATTTTACCTCATCAGTTACGTCATCTTTCATTTTAAAAGATTTAGTTCCTTCACGAGGCGAGTATTTAAACATATAAGCACCGTCGTATCTTACTTTTCTCATTACATCCAGAGTCATTACATGATCCTCATATGTTTCCGATGGAAAGCCGGAAATTATATCTGTTGAAAAGCTTACTCCCGGAATAATTTTCTTTGCTTTTTCAATCAAATTGAAATACTGCTCAATTTTATAAGTACGGTTCATTAATTCTAATATCCTATTTGAACCGGATTGTACGGGCAAATGGATATAATTACAAATATTGGGATTTTCGGCTATGGTGTACAATAATTTATCAGATAAATCTTGAGGATGAGAAGTAGTGAATCTAACTCTCATTTTTCTGTCAACTAAAGCAGATGCTGATAATAAATCTGCAAAATCAAAGACACCATCATTGTAAGAATTAACATTCTGCCCAAGAAGGGTAACCTCCCTAAAACCTCGTTCAGACAGTTGTTTTATTTCGCTTACTATAGAATTAAAAGTTCTGCTGCGTTCCCTTCCACGTGTGAAAGGTACAACACAAAAAGTACAAAATTTATCGCAGCCTCTCATTACAGAAATCCAAGCCTGCAAACCATCCTCGCGATAAGGAATTATATCATCATAGGTTTCCGTCCTGGATAGTCTTACACCAATTCCTTTTCCGCCGGTAAATGCAATATCTATATACTCCGGTAACCTTCTATATTCATCCGGTCCGACGACAAGATCAACAATTTTTTTATCTTCAATTAGATCTTTACGCAGTCTTTCTGCCATACATCCTAATATTCCCACAACAAGGTCAGGCTTCGAGTTCTTAAGATTTTTAAAATTGCCTAACCTTCCGTAAATCCTTTGTTCGGCATTCTCTCTAATACTGCAAGTATTTAACAAAATTACGTCGGCTTTATCGGCATCTTTGGTTAAATTATATCCGTTATTTTTTAAGATACCTAAAACCAGTTCGGTATCCGCCATATTCATCTGACAGCCATACGTTTCTATGTATAAATTATTCGATTTCATTATCTATTCATCACTAGAACATACAAAAATTAACTAATTAACTTTTTCATCTTTATTAACAGGAATAAATCCAAAATGCTGATTTTGCGGAGCATCAATAACTATTTCACCAAATCTGGATTCAAATTTATCAATATTATCTTTCAAAGCTTTCATCAACATTTTTGCATGCTGAGGAGTAGTTATTATTCTTGCATGAACTTTAGCTTTAGGCACACCCGGTACTATCCTTGTAAAGTCAATGATAAACTCTGCCGGCGAATGTGTAATAATTGCTAGGTTGGAATAAATTCCTTCTGCTTCTTTTTCACCAAGTTCAATATTTATTTGCTGTCCTTGAGGTTGATTTTCCTGGTTCATTTTGTTCCAATTGGTTTTTAATAAAAACTGGATTTGTAATTCAAATGAATTTACAAATTATTATTTAAAAAAATGTGGTAAAAAAATACGGTGCCGAAATTATCAAACCGGTAAAGACCGTTCTTTGTTTGATAATTTCGGCATAAAATTATATTTAAAATTTCTAACTAAAATTACTTCCTTAACTGATCTGCTTTATCGTATGCTTCTTTGGCTTTATCCTGATTTCCAAGTATTGTATAAACTCTTCCTAAAAGTTCCCACATATTGGCATCGTCGCCTTTCATCTTAACAACTTTTTCCAAATAAGGTAAAGCTTTTCTATATTTATCCATATAAATTTCACTATGAGCTGATGATGTATCTCCGCTGGCAATAGCTTCTTTATTTAAATCCGCACCCCACTTAACATAGGTAACAGCCATATTATACACAGCGTTCTGATAGTCGGGATCGATATCTATTGCTTTAAGAAATTGTTCTTCAGCTCCTTTGTAATCTTTGTTCCCCAGTAAAAGTACACCATAGTTGTACCTATAATATTTGTTATCAGGCTCTTGTTGTACCCCGGCTTTAAATGCATCGATTGCAACATCGATTTTATCTGCGCCTATATACGAATTACATAATAAAAGTAAAATTTCCGAATTATTCGGATAGGATTTACGGGCCTTCTGAAGAAGATCTATATTTTTATTGTAATAATCTATTGCTTCAGTACTATCTTCTACATTTTTTGTGTTTTGATATTTAACTTTCAGCTTGTTAGCTTTATCATAATAAATTTCACCTAAATATTTATAACCATCTAGCGAATTACTTTTATCAATAATTTTTTGAAGCGGCTCTATTGCTTCATCATATTTTTGTTCATTCATATAAACAAAAGCTAAATTTTTATATGTCTCGTTTGAATCCGGTTCAATATAAACCGCCTGCTTAAATGAATTTAGTGATTTATCGTAATAAACTTTTGTGCTGTCTTTATCCTTAGTACTTGAACCTTTTTGGAAATATCCTACTCCTTCATTAAAAAGCTGTGCCCAATAATGCACTTTTGCATCTTTAATATCTTTTTCATACTGGTTGCTAATGCCTAAAGCTTTATTATATGCGTCAACCATGTCCTTATAATTACCAAGTTCAGCTTGTACATAACCTAATAGATAATATCCTTCATCACTTTTAGGATTTTTCTGAACTTCATTCTGTAAAGCTTCTAAAGCTTTAGAGTAGTTTTTTTGTTGAATATATAATTTTGCGCTGGTAATTTCAGTTGAAGCGCATTCAAAGCCGGTTATTGCCAAACCGATTAACAAAACTACAGCTAATAAAATTTTTGAACGATGCATCATTTCTCCGTTTATAATCATATTAAGGTTTTAAAATTAAGATATTACCCCCCTATAGTCAAGAAAAATCCCGGTTAAAAATGGATTGGGATTTGATAAATAAAGCCAATTTCACACCGGTTATTCATTTATTTTTATCCGTTTATAAATCTTACTAATCAAAATCTTAATACAAGCATTATCTGCAGGTAAATTGATTTTCCTCTTTTAAAAGAATATTTTTCGAATTAAAAGAGAGGTTATTTTGACTACAGAACAAATCATTAAATACGTTCCGAAAGTCTTACTACATGACCATCTTGACGGCGGTCTTCGCCCAACAACAATTGTTGAATTAGCAAAAGATTTAAAGTATAATAAGCTTCCTACAAAAGACCCCGAAGAATTAAAAAATTGGTTTTTTAGAGGAGCAAATAAAGGGAATCTTGTAGAATACTTACAAGGTTTTGAGCATACTTGTGCGGTTATGCAAACTA
>JBJKQE010000299.1:0-7186 GCA_046705645.1 Ignavibacteriaceae bacterium
TTATTACTATCATATTATTTGCTTTTCAATTCAAAGGAACCGATAAGGTATCTTTCACATTCGGGCCGATCATGATTGTCTGGTTTGCTTCATTATTAATTTCAGGTTTATATTTTATTTTTCAAGCGCCGGGAATATTAGCCGCAGTCAGTCCTCATTATGCAGTTGAATTTATGATTCGTAACGGATTTTCAGGGTTTTTTGTTTTGAGCGAAGTGATTCTGTGTGCAACCGGAGGAGAAGCTCTATATGCAGACATGGGGCACCTGGGAAGTCAGCCGATAAGGCATGCATGGTACTTTGTATTTTTTGCTTTGGTGATAAATTATCTGGGTCAAGGGTCATTTATGATAACGCATCATGTTAAAGATGCGGTTTTATTTACGATGTTTAAAACTATGTCTCATATATTATATATACCGTTTCTTATTCTAACATTGTTCGCTACTATTATTGCTTCACAGGCGATGATAAGTGCGGTGATGTCGCTTGTTTACCAGGGAATAACAACGCGCATATTTCCTTTAATGAAAATAAAATATACTTCGACTCATCTTAAGTCTCAAATATATATCGGAAGTGTTAATTGGATACTTCTAATCGCTGTATTGTTTATGATCTTTCTTTTTCAAAAATCAGATAATTTAGCTGCCGCATATGGATTAGCAGTAACCGCTACAATGACAATCAGTTCTTCATTTATGATCTGGATTTTTAATATTAGGAAAAAACGAACCAGAATGTTCATTGCAATACTTGTATTCCTGGTAGATTTCCTCTTTCTTATTGCCGTTTTCAATAAAATTCCGCATGGAGGTTTTTGGTCGCTTGTAATTGCAGCAATCCCATATTTTATAATTCAGCTTTGGTCACGCGGCGGAAGTGCAATGCATAAATCTTTCCGGTCTTTACCAATTGATGTTTTCTTAGAAAGTTATAATCAAATTTATAGATTAGGAACCAACATTAAAGGAACGGCATTATTTTTCACAAGAAGTTTAAAAGAAATTCCTCCTTACATGTTTCATTGTATTATCCGCGGTAATATTATTTATGAAAAAAATATATTAGTTTCTATAGTTACTACTGATAATCCATATGGTATTTCATCAAAAATGACTGGAGATATTGCACCGGGATTATCAGGTATACAAATCCATTCAGGCTATCTTGAAATTTTAGATATTCCAAAAATTCTTAAAGAAAACGAAATAAACGAGAAAGTAATATTTTATGGTGTAGAAGATATAACTACTAACAAGGTTTTGTTAAAAGTTTATGCTTTCTTAAAGAAGATAACTCCGCCGTTTGTTAGATTTTATGACCTTCCTTACAATAAGCTTCACGGTGTAATTACACGATTGGAATTATAATTTATTTATTTCTTGTTGCTTACATATTTAATGATCTCAGCTTTTTCCATAGTTACCAAACCTCCGGAGTTCGCTTTTTCAAAAATATCATGAATAACAGGTAAGAACTTTTCAATTTTTTCTTCCTCATCTACAATTTCGATTACCATCGGCATGTCTTCTGAGAGTCTTAATATTTTGGCAGTATGAATTATGCTGTTTCTTCCAAATCCCATTACACCTTTGAATACAGTTGCACCGGCAAGATGCAGCTTTCTTGCTTCATTAACTATTTTCTCATAGACAGGGATATGATCGCAGATGTCGGATTCACCGACGAATATTCTAACAAGCTTTGCTTCTCCTTTTATTTCCATTTTAAACTCCAGCTATAAGTTTTGATAATTTGTATGCGATAAATAATGCAGCCAATGTTAATAATACATTCAAAAAAACATTTATTCCTGCAAACAGAAATTCCTTATCCTTTAACAAATTTATTGTCTCAAATGAAAAAGTTGAAAATGTTGTAAGACCTCCGCATAATCCTGAAGTTAAAAATATCCTCATATCCGAACTAATCAATTCGTTATCGCTTAGATAATACATAAACATTCCGATCAAAAAGCTTCCCAATAAATTAACAAATAGAGTCCCGTAAGGAAAATTATCAGGTAAAAATTTGTATACGAAAGCCGATCCCCAATACCTAATCATTCCTCCTAATCCTGCACCAAAAAATACAATTATATAGTTCTGCAAAGTTTATTTCTCCTTTTTTTATATAAAATAATTTGGGTAGGAGTTATTAGTCCGGTAGGTTAATTGGACGGTTTAAACCGATTGCTTTTAACAATCGGTTACAAAGGCGAACTCCATCGCCTTTGCAAATATAATAAATCGATTAAAATACAAAAAAGAATTGCGTCACTTCTTAATAAATAAGATTAAAAAGAAACCCGACGATAATTATTCCTAAAGCTACAACAGAAATAAATACAAAGATTAAGGGAAGTTTTAGGACTTTTTTTAGAATTATTGTTTCCGGAAGGGATAAACCAATTACGCTCATCATAAAAGCCAATACTGTCCCGAGCGCAGCTCCTTTTTCCAGCAATGCCTGAACTATAGGAATTATACCGGCAGCATTCGAATACATCGGGACACCAATTACAACTGCAATTGGTACCGACCACCATGCGCTTTTCCCCATTAGACTTGCCATAAAATTCTCAGGTACATAACCGTGAATGCCTGCTCCTACCGCAATTCCAATTACAATATAAATCCAGATTTTTCCAACAATTTCCTTAACAGTATCTATACCGATATTTATCCTTTGCGAAAAGGACATCTTCTGTTCTTCTATCTCCAGGTGAGGAGCTTTAATTTCATATACCCAGGACTCAACAAACTTTTCTAATTTTAATTTCCCAATTGTGAAGCCTGAAATCATTGCTATTATTAGTCCGGTAGACATGTATAAGAGGGCGGTTTTCCATCCGAATAAACCGAATAGAAGTACAACCGCAATCTCATTGATCATTGGAGCTGCAATTAAAAATGAAAAAGTCACTCCTAAAGGAACTCCGGACTCTACGAATCCTAAAAACAAAGGGATCGCGGAACATGAACAAAAAGGAGTTACTATTCCCAACATGCTAGCTAATATGTTACCAACAAATAACTTTTTTCCGCCAAGGATTTTTCGCGTTCTTTCAGGAGAGAAATATGACCTTACAATACCTACTGCAAAAACAATCAATATTAGAAGAAGCATTACTTTAGGGACTTCAAAAATAAAGAAGCTTATGGAACTAGTTAAATGTGAATCCGCCGGTAGGTTAATAAGATCTGATACAATCCAATCGGTAATATTTTGTAGACTTAGATATATAAGCACCCACAACGGCAAAAGTAATAAAATTATATAATAATTACTTCCTATTTTCCTATTAGCTATTTCCATATTATTTAAAATAACACAGCTTTCTTTTTCTTACACAGAGTTACTCAGAGGACACACAGAGTATCACAGATAAGATATTTCTCAGTGCAACTTAGTGTTACCTTAGTGTAACTCTGTGACCCAAATAGCAAACTAATGTTTATAAAATAAATCTTCTTATCACATTTTTTAATGATTTTACATTAAAATTAATTAACAAACCTATTTTACAATTTGAAAACTTCAAATTTGTTAAAACTTGTGCTTCATGAACTTCATTTATTGCTTCAACAGATTTTAATTCATTTATAACCTTGTTCTCCACAAGAATATCAGCTCTATAACCCATGTCTAGTTTTATATCTTTATAAACAACAGGAACAGGTATTTGTCTTTGAGATTTTATATTTCTCTCCTCTAATTCAAAAGCTAAGCATTCTTCATATGCAGATTCAAGCATCCCTGGACCAAGCTGAGAATGTACTTCCATTGCAGCTCCAATAATATTGCTTGTTAATTCGGGATATAAATATTCACCCATTTAAATTCTCCCTTTTATTTTTATAAATGAATAATTTTAAACAACAACATTAACTAAAAACCTTTTATTACACAGAGTTACTCAGAGTATGCACTGAGTTTCACAGAGATTAGCGATATTCTCCGTGCTACTTAGTGAAACCTCAGTGTAACTCAGTGACCACAAAAATTTAAGAACAAACATTTGGTGCTTTAACAGTTCCTTCTTCAACAACTTTGAAATATTTCTTCTGGAACCACAATGAAACATTTACTAAACTTATCAATACCGGAACTTCTACCAGCGGACCAATTACTGCAGCAAATGCTTCACCGGAATTAATTCCGAATACTGCTACAGCAACGGCAATTGCTAATTCAAAATTATTACTGGCTGCCGTAAATGATAGTGTAGCTGTTTTTGAATAATCCGCACTGATTTTTCTTCCGAGATAAAACGACACAAAAAACATAATTATAAAATAAAAGATTAAAGGGATAGCAATTCTTATAACATCCAAAGGGATCTTTACTATATATTCTCCTTTAAGCGAAAACATTACAATTATTGTAAATAGAAGTGCTATTAAAGTTATCGGACTTATCTTTGGAATAAATTTAGTTTGATACCATTCCTTACTCTTTAATTTTATTAATGAAAAACGTGTAATGATTCCTGCAAAAAATGGAATGCCGAGATAAATTAAAACACTTTCTGCAATTTGTCCTATAGTTATGTCTATCTTAAATGATTTCAATCCTAAAGCGGAAGGCAGAACGCTTAAGAATACATACGCATAAAGCGAAAAGAATAGAACCTGAAATATTGAATTAAATGCTACCAATCCGGCAGCATATTCAGTATCTCCCTTTGCAAGTTCATTCCAGACAATAACCATTGCAATACATCTGGCTAAACCGATCATTATTAAACCGGCCATATATTCAGGATAACCCTGCAGGAAAATTATTGCAAGCACAAACATCAGCACTGGTCCGATTAACCAATTCTGAATTAAAGAAAAAGACAATACCTTAAAATTTTTAAAAATA
This sequence comes from Ignavibacteriaceae bacterium, assembly GCA_046705645.1. Lineage (GTDB taxonomy): Bacteria > Bacteroidota > Ignavibacteria > Ignavibacteriales > Ignavibacteriaceae > FEN-1297. Next base: position 4,873 of record JBJKQE010000299.1, read on the forward strand.
TCACCCAGCTCTTCATATTTTACTTTTGCAAGGGGAGGGTACATCATTAAGATTAAGCCTATAGCTATAGGAATATTTGTAGTCCCGGATTGAAATGAATTCCAGAAATCAACTATACGGGGGAATAAATATCCGGAAAATACACCGATAAACATTGCTAGGAATATCCAGAGAGTTAGATATCTGTCCAGAAAAGATAATCTTTTAGATAACGAAGACATTAAATTATTCTCCCTTCCTAATCAACTCTTCTTCAAATTCACCGACCCATAATTTTATTTTTCCTTTAATTTGATCCCGGATTTTACGAGTTTCATTTAATTTTTCTTCCATACTTCCCTGGATTGCCGATGGGTCCGAGAAACTCCAATGTATATTTTTATTAACTCCGGGGAATATCGGACATCTTTCCGCAGCTGCTTCGTCGCAGACTGTAATAACAAAATTATATCTTCGTCCTTGCTTAAAGAATTCAAATACATCTTTAGTTTTATTTTTTGAAATATCGATTCCTTCTTCCTGCATGACCTGAATTACTACAGGATTAAGGATTCCTGGTTCCAAACCTGCACTTTCTGCTTCAAAATAATCCTTACCATAAATTTTAAGAAAAGCTTCTGCCATCTGGCTTCGAGCACTGTTATGTATGCAGACAAATAATACTCTTTGCTTATCCATTTAAATTCCTAATAGTTATAAATTTCTTATCCTACCGGATTTGTAAGCCAGTGAGCTAAAGTAGACTTAGTAGGAAGTTTACCGCTGTGAATGACTTTACCGTTAACAACTAGTCCGGGTGTACTTAAAATTCCGTAGCTCATAATGTCCTTATAATCTGTAACTTTTTCTATTTCAGCTTCAATATTATTTTCAGAAATTATTTCTCTGCAAAGTTTTTCCAGGTTTAAGCAGTTTTGACAGCCGGATCCGAGAACTTTAATATTCAACATTTTGTTTTCCCTAATTTATTTTAAATACATTATTTAAAAAATATTTAATAGCAGCCTTCTCCTCATAAGCTGCTATTAGATGTGATTATAAAACTCGAAAAATTCTTTTTTAATTTCATCTCTTACTTTTCTAAATACACCCAGAATTTCTTCGTCGGTTCCTTTTGCTTCTGCAGGATCTTCAAATCCAATGTGAATTTGTTTTCCGACTTTCCCAATAAACACAGGACAAGTTTCCTTAGCATTATCACAGACAGTTATAACAAATTCGAATGATTCATTAAGAAATTGATCAACATTCTTTGTAGTATTTTTACTTAAATCGATACCTGCTTCATTCATTACCAGAACTGCATTTGGATGAACATGATCAGACGGATTTGTCCCGGCAGAATATACCTCAAGTTTTTTATCAAACGATTTAAGAAAGCCTTCTGCCATTTGACTCCTGCATGAATTGCCTGTACATAAAATCAGAATTTTCATTTATAATCTTTCTATATTTTGCCAAATAACGAAATGTCAAGCAAAAAAATATTACCTGCCGCAAACAATATTTCTATCAACTTTTTGGATTTTTTGTTTATCTGATATTATTAATGTATCATCCGAAATCCAGAAATCAAGAGTAGATAAGACAGATGAAATTCTTTTATCGGAAGGTGTCGGATTAACCATATAATTTACCCATTTACCATCTTTTTCTTCTATAATAAAACCCGTATCCCGTAGAATGCTTAAATGTTTTGATACCGTAGAAGTCGCAAGATTAAGAATTTCTGTAATTTCACATACACACAAGGATTTTGTTTGGAGCATTTTCAATATTCTTAATCTATTAGGATCAGACAACGCTTTAAACAGTTTTGTATTTTCTTTAATTGTGGAAACCATAAAACTATATTTCGTTATTTGTCGAAATATACATGTTATCGAATTCAGATGCAAATTATAAGAATGGTAATTAATAGGTAATTACTTAACTATACTTCAGTATTCAAAAAATTTTGTACTTTTACATTTTTTTTGAATTACACGGGCGAGAATTAAAATTAATATTCCCAATAGTGCTGTCACCGGCTGCATCCAGGAAACATAACCGATGATAATTATCTCAGTAATCAACCATACCATTAATACCGCGCCTGCAGTAAATGCAATTATATCTGAACTTCGAAATCTTTTTAATACTGCAATTCCGGCAAACAGTGAAGTGCCTCCGACTATTATAATTAGAATTAGGCTGGGAATTATATAGTTGGTAAACGGGCTATTGGTAAGCCATTTGGTTGGAATATTTTTAGCTCCGGTTAAACCATAATACCCGCCTGCAAAAGCATTTATTGCAACAAAAATTAATAAAA
>JBJKQE010000300.1:0-15294 GCA_046705645.1 Ignavibacteriaceae bacterium
AACGGCGCATATTATCCTCCTACGGTTCTTACTGAAGTAACTCCCGGAATGCCGGCCTACGATGAGGAATTGTTTGGCCCTGCGGCCGCTTTAATAAAAGCTAAGGATGAAAAAGAAGGAATAAGAATTGCCAACGATACCAGCTTCGGATTAGGAGCTGCAGTGTTTACTTCCGATGTAAAAAAAGGAGAGAGAATTGCGAAAGAAGAATTACGTGCTGGATGCTGTTTTGTAAATGAATTTGTAAAATCCGATCCGCGATTGCCTTTTGGAGGGATTAAAGAATCAGGTTACGGTCGGGAACTTTCTGCTTTCGGTATAAAAGAATTTATGAATATAAAAACAGTTTATGTGAAATAAAAATGAATATTAATCATCGAGATATGTGGGTAGGGTAAAATAAAATCTGCTTCCGCTTCCCATTTTGCTTTCCACCCATATTTTCCCGTTATTTTTCTCAACCATCTCCTTGCAGATTATTAACCCGAGTCCGGTGCCTTTTTCATTTTCCGTGCCGAGAGTGGAATGCTGAGTATCAATCCTAAAAATTTTCTTCATTCCTTCATCAGAGATTCCCATACCGTTATCAGCAACAGAGATTTCACATGTACCATTTGAATCTAATGATGATATAGAAATCTTTCCGTTTCCATTTGTAAATTTAATAGCATTCGAAATTAGATTTTGTAAAATAGATTGAAGCATGTAAGAATCGGAAAATACTATAACATTGCTTTCAACATTGTTCGATACGGAGATATTTTTAATTAAGGCATTTGCATTTAATATTGAAATTACTTCATTAACTTTTTTAGATAAGTTAATTTTTACCGGATTAAACTGCAGTTTGCCCGTTTGCATTCTTGCCCAATCAAGAATATTATCAACTAACTTAAATTGATTCTTTAGTAATCCGTGAATTTCCTTAACAAATTTTTCTCTTTCATTTTCATTTAAAAGGTGATGTTCGTTAGCAAGAATTTCGGACATGCCCAGTAACGGTTGAAAAGGACCTTTTAAATCGTGAGCGATTATTGAAAAGAGTTTATCCTTACTGGCATTTAATTCCATTAATTTCTTTTCAGATTCTGCCAGTTGTTTATTTAACTTGTCTAATTGAGAGGCTCTTTGTTCCAATAAATCTTTATTTTCTTTCAAACGTTTCGTGTAGTTTTTTAATTCTTCCGCTTTTCTCTTTCTATCTATAGCTAAGGCCGTTTGTTCCGATACGAAAACAAGAATTTGTCTTTCAACTTCGGTATAAGCAGATTCATTTTCGTAATCCTGAACAACCATTACACCGAATGTTTTTCCTTCTAATTTTAAAGGAACGCCAACCCAAACCGGTGAATAAGATCCGACTAATTCTATTGCGTTAATTTCTTTTAGTTCAATTTCTTCTTTTTCTCTTATTATAGCATCTTTACCTGTTCGTAATACATAGTCTGTTAAACCTTTACCCAATTTTCTAGGAGAGGGGATCGGATCTATTTCATCAACAAAATAAGGAAAGGAAAGCAAATTTGTCTGTTCATCATACAAAGAGATGTAAAAGTTTTTTGCAGACATTAGTTCTTTAATTACTTCATGTATTTCCGTAAACAGCGTTTGCATATCTTCCGTAGTATTTACAGCTTCGGAAATTTTGTACAGAGCGGTCTGAATTTTGTCTATCTTCTTTCTTTCGGTTATGTCGTGAACGGTTGCCTGAACTAATTTTTTCCCGCCTAATACAAAACTGTTCAGCGATACTTCTGCATCAATAAGTTTACCTTTTTTACTTTTATGCTGCCAATAAAAATATTGGGGCTTATCTTGCAAGGCCGCATTTATTTTTTCAAGAGCAGATTGTTTGGAATCTTTGCCGTCCGGCTGTACTTCCGGAGAAAATTCCCAGGGAGAGTGGTTAATTATAGCTTCTCTTGAGCATTCGAATAATTTACAAAATTGTTCATTGCATTCTTCAAATTTATCAGTCATTATACAAATAGATTCGGCAGAATCCTTAAAAAGCATTCTAAATCTTTTCTCACTTTCAATTAAAGCCACTTCGGATTTCTTTTGCCCGGTAACATCACGGAAACTCCAAACTCTCCCGACTATTTCATCATTTAATTTTTGAGGCAGGGAATAGCGTTCAAAAAATCGTCCGTCCTTAAATTCCAGCAAATCAAAACTTTCAATCTCAGGGTTTTCATATAAATATTTAACCTGCTGAAGAAATGCTTCAGGATTTTTTAATTGTTCATTGACAAATTCCAAAAGTTTCATATCGCTGCCATCTTCAATCATTTTTTCAGGCAAATTCCACATTTTAACAAATTTTTGATTATATCCTGTTACGCTGCCATTTTTGTCTATAACCAATAAACCATCGGCAGTTGATTCAAGTGTGGCACTCAAAAGAGAAAGGGTAATTTTAAGTTTCTGTTCTGCAGCTTTTCGTTCAGATATATCAGTCGCTACGCCTATTAATCCGATAGGATTTTTATTGTTATCATAAATGGGAGATGTAGATAAGGAAATAATAAATTCGGATCCGTCTTTTCTTTTATTTCGTAATTCCCCTTGCCAGCTTTTTTTTAAAGTATAATTATGAATATGCTCAAGTAATTTTACATTGCCTTGACTAACCTGGACAATATCGATTTTTTCCCCCAGTACTTCCTCCCGGGTATAACCATAAGTTTTTGTAAAGGCATCGTTTACAAAAATTAATTTATCGTTAAGATCTGTTATGGTAATACATTCACTGATATTTTGTAAAGATTGTGCTAATAGAAGTATTTGTTTCTCAGTTTGTTTTCTTTCGGTTATGTTACGGAAAATTGCCAATGCATACGGCACTTTTTTTTCGAATTCGAAAAATGAATTTGAAACTCCGAAATACATTTTTTCCCCGTTCCATAATGTGTATTCATTTTCAAAATAAGGAAGGAGGGTTCCGCTACTAAATCTTTCTATATGCTTTCTAATTATTTCCGAACTATTTTTCTGTGTGTATATAACAGATAACGGCTTGCCTTCCAAATCTTTCTTCTTCTTTTTCACCATTTTGGAAAAAGCATTATTTACCATAATGATTATGCCGTTTTCATCGGTAAGCCTCATACCGTCGCCGGACATCTCCCAAATTGTTCTGAAAAGCTTTTTTGATTTTTTATCAGATTGTTCCGCCTTTTTTTGTATTGTAATATCATTTGTTATAAAGAGTACTCGTCTACTTTTCATCGGAGATACTATGGAACTAAATGAATACTTTTTTCTGTTTACGGTGAATGTATGATTAAATGTTATGATCTTGTTTGTGCGTAGAGTTTTTTCAATCTTAGTAATAATATAATCAGATTGTTTCGGAGGGAAAATGTTAGAAATAGTTTTTAATTCATTTACTTTCCTAGTTTTAATTAATTTTTTTAGATTATCTTTTTTAAGGATTTTTAAAATCCTGCCCTTTTTATTGAGAACTATTATACTGCCGGGTATCGTTCCCAATAAAGCATCAGTTTCCGATTTGATATCTTTTAACTTATGAATCGAAAATTCTTGCCCTTCCTTTTTCGATTTCCCTTTATCTTTTGCCAAATTCAATAATTGATTTTTAGAATTAATTCTAATCTTACCCCCAGATTTTCACTTTTGCTATTTTATTTGGCAGTTAATATAAATAAAATTTTTGAAAATGTTAATAAAAAATTTTTATAAAGTTTGTATTATGAGTGGAAAAGTAATTTTAATTTTGGACGACGCGATGGTATATTTAATCCAATTCACAAAACGGGTTATCCAGATTATTAATAAAATTATAATATTTGCTGATGCAAAATATTATTCATTAAATTTATCAGACTTTCCTTGTCGAAAGGTTTCGAAATATAATGCGTACATCCTCCCTGAAGGAATTTTTCTCTATCTCCATTTAAAGCATACGCCGTTAAAGCAACAATAGGAGTTTGAGAATATTTCGGATATTTTCTTATTTCCTTAGTGGTTTCCAATCCATTTAATCCAACTCCAAGATTGATATCCATTAGAACGGCATCAAATTCTCTTTCTTTTACCTTATTTAGTGCTTCCTGGCTATTTAATGCAGAATCAATTTCACAAACATTTTTTAATATTATTTTTGCAACACCTATAGCAACAGGGTCATTATCTACTAATAATACATTCGGAAGATTCGTATTTAGCGATTGATTTAATTTTTGCGCGGCTTTTTTATTAAAATTGTTTTTCTCTTTCCCAGGCTTTGTTTTAATTTCCGGAAATTTAAGTATAAATGTGGACCCTTTCCCGATCTTGCTTTTTAAATAGATTTTTCCGCCAAGCAGTTCGACATATCTTTTGGTAATCGTTAAACCAAGGCCGCTGCCTTCATACTGCCTATTAATGCCTTCGCTTGCCTGTCTGAATTCTTCAAAAATAATTTCCCGGCTTGATTCGGAAATACCGATACCACTGTCCTTTATTTTTATTATTGCATAACGGTTTTTCCCTTCAGACATACTGTTTACCTCAACAATTACTCCGCCGTGTTCAGTATACTTTATTGCGTTATTTAAAAGATTGAAAATAATATTGTTAAAAATGTGAGCATCCAAGCTTGCTTTTATTTCTTCATCAATTATTTTCAGATTGAGATATAGATTATTTCTTTCAGCAGTATTTGTAAAACTTCTAACAGCATCAGCCACAAGATGTGATACATTGTGCTGCTTTTTATTTATTTCTATTTTTTGTGCTTCCAAACGAGAATAATCCAGAAGAGAATTCAGCGTATCCATTAGTCTCCTTCCGGAATTATAAATAGATTCCGCCATGTCGATTTGTTCGCTCTCTTTTAATTCATTCTTAAATATTTCGGCAAAACCTAAAATACCCACCAAAGGAGTTCTCAACTCGTGACTCATAATTGCTAGAAAGTTTCCCTTTAATTTATTCATTTCTTCAGCTTTTTCTTTTGCGGCTATCAGCTGATTTTCGGCTATAATTTTTTCAGTTATATCTTCTATTGTACCCTCAAGATAAATTTTCTTCTTACCTTTTGATTTAATTAAACTCGTATTCATTCGTACACTAAATATTGTTCCGTCTTTTTTCCTAAACTCTGTTTCAAATCCGATTACTTTCCCGTCCTTAAGAGCCTTTTTAATAAACCTTGCTCTATCATTTATGTTTTTATAAATATCTTTCATCGGATATTCCGGAATTTCAGAAAGTGATGAATAGCCAAGCATTCTGACTAACGCATCATTAGCAATTAAAAGTTTACCGTTAGTTGTAGTTCGGTATATTCCGATAGCCGCATTTTCAAAAAGACTTTTAAAAACATATTCATTTTTCTTTAAGATTTTTTCATAGTTCTCTTTTTCTTCAATAATATGCTTTAGCTTAGTATTTTTTTTCTGAAGCTGTTTAGATTTTGCTTCCCACCTTTCCCTATTTTTTTTATTATCTGTCATTTTGAATTATTTCCGTTATAATTAAAATGATTTTAACTTTAGGAGAATTCGAGTTCTTAAATATTCTTTTAAAAATATTTTCGATATTATCTATGTCCTAAATATAAATTAAAAAATTTGATAATTTAATATGTTATTAAATCTTACAATTCTTATAAAACAAGATATTTATGAATCTGTTTGAATAATTATTAAAGATGAAAATCTTTAAAACATCAAAACCGGAATTTTATTTGTAAAATAACTCTATTGATCGCAGGATTAATACGGGTATTTTAAACTTTATTCTAAAATTTTAACTAAATTTTAATGAAAAATATTTATATATACCAATTTAATTTGTGATTTGGACAATTTTAAACTTTTAATCCAATATGATGGTACAAATTATTGTGGCTGGCAAATTCAGGCCAATTCTGCTACCATTCAGCAAAAAATAACAGAAACAGCGGAAATAATTCTAAAAGAAAAGATAAATCTAATCGGTTCAGGCAGAACCGACACCGGCGTACATGCTTTAGGTCAGGTGGCCAATTTTAAAACAACAATGGATCTGGATGTATATAAATTTAAGCATTCAATAAATGCAATTCTGCCTAAAGATATTTCAATTTTAAAAATTGAAAAAACCAAACCGGAATTTCATTCTAGGTTCGATGCCAAAAGCAGAAGCTATATATATTTTATTTCAAAATATAAATCGCCGTTTTATGAAAGGTTCTCTTATTTTTATCATAATGAATTGAATTGTGAATTATTAAACAAATTAAGCAAATCTCTTTTAGGTAAAAAAGACTTTTCTTCTTTTGCGAGGAAAAACACCGAAACAAAAAATAAAATTTGCAATATTTATGAAGCTTATTGGAAAAGTACTTCTGACTTAATCATTTTTAAAATAGAAGCAGATAGATTCCTGCACGGAATGGTTAGGACAATTATAGGCACATTATTAAATTCACTGAAAAATAATTACGATAATAATTATTTCAAAAAAATTATAGAGCTAAAAGATCGTGAAGCTGCTGGAGAAGCGGTACCGGCTAAAGGCCTGTTTTTGTATAAAGTAAAATACTAAAAATGCTAAATTTTAATTCTAAAACGGTTTTAATTACAGGCGGCTCAAGAGGAATAGGGGCAGCGTGTGTTAAATTATTTGCCGAAGCCGGTGTGGAAGTTATATTTACATATAATTCCGATGAAAAAAAAGCAAAAGAATTAATAAATAAATTCTCATCGGTTACAAATATTAAATCATTTAAAATTGATTTTAATAAAACAAATCTGTTAGAGAAAAAAATAAATGAAATTTTAATCGGTTATAAAAAGATTGATATTTTGGTAAACAATGCCGGAATATGGGAATACGGCAGAATTGATAAAATGACTGCGAAACAATGGGAAAGAACTATCAATATAAATCTTACAAGTACTTTTATTTTTACAAAGGCAGTAATCCCGTTGATGAAAAAAAATAGGTACGGCAGAATTATAAATATAACATCAACTGCGGGACAAAGAGGTGAACCGTTTTATTCGCATTATGCAGCATCAAAAGGGGGTATAATTTCGTTTACAAAATCGTTAGCAGTAGAATTAGGCGGATTTGGAATAACTGTAAATAGCGTTGCTCCCGGCTGGGTTATTACGGATATGACTAAAGATGTGTTTGCAAACAAAGAGTATAAAAAAAAGGTAAGTAATGAAATTCCTCTAAAAAGAATTGCCGAACCCGATGATATTGCCGGACCGGTTTTATTTTTAGCTTCGGATTTGGCAAGGCATATTAATGGAGAAATTTTAAATGTTAACGGAGGTTCTGTTTTATGCGGATGATTGAATTAATTAAAGTTGCATTAGTTTAATTTTTATTAGGTAAGGAATTGTTATGGACTTTCTTGCTCAACTGCATCCTAAAATCGTTCACTTCCCGATTGCTTTTTTTCTAGCATATGTTTTGTTTGAATTAATCGGAATTATATTTAAGAAAGATTTTTTTACCAAAGCAGCTCATATGATTTTATTTCTCGGAGTATTAGGTGCAATTGCGGCAGTATTGACCGGAAATTCGGCTCAGCAGGCAGCAAGACAATTAAGTAAGGCGGGTGCGTCTATTTCCATGAAAGCAATAGGTAATCACGAAGATTTTGCAAATTTTACTATGTGGTATTTTACCGGTCTTCTTGTTTATCGGACTTTTTTAGTACTCAAAAAGAAATTTACAGGGGGAATTAGATACTTATTTATTTTGCTTGCTTTAATCGGTTCATTTCTGGTTTATCAAACCGGCGAGCTAGGAGGTAAACTGGTTTATAAATACGGTATCGGCACAGATGTAATTAAATCCGAAATAAGAAAGTAATTTTTTGTGAAGAATAATGTAAGATTATTTTCGGTTATTTATGCAATTGTTTTTACAAATTTAATTGAGGTAATTTTAAAAAAATTTGATCTCGATACATATATTATTTTAGCAGGCTTTAGGTTTCACTTAATCATGATAATGCCTGTATTTTTTATCTTTCGAGCAAATCAATTTGATTACATAAAAAAAATTTTGTTAAAGCCTTTATACAATAAAACATTTCAACCAATCGGCTGGATATTTTTACCTCTTATTATAATTTTAATATTACTCTATATCTTAAAATTGATAAAAATCGGCGATCCCGAATATTTTTATGAATTCGGATTTTCATCTATTATAGATTTTCCGATATATTTATTATGGAACTTACCTCAGCTGTTAATAGCCTTAATTTTTTTTATTGTTATTCAGCCCTTATTCAAATATCAGCTCGCTGCTACAACAATTATTATAATTGCATTATGGATTCTTGAGTTTATTCCAATGAATAAGGAAAAAATAAATATTTACGGTTTAATGTCTTTATTTTTTTCTGCCGCAGTTATCAGCCTGATTATTAAATATTTTCAAAATATTTACTGGATATCGATCATAATATTTTCCATTTTGTGGAGTAATCTTTTAGCCTTCGGCAGCAAATCCCAAACCTTAATTCATATCTTATTTGCAGCTACTTATAATTCATGGGATGGTTTTTTTGAAGTTAGTAAAGGTTTAATTAATTTTTTACTGCCGGCGCAAATATTAATCACAATAATATTAATCTCTTTTTCAATATTAAAAAGAAAACATAAACATATTTTTTAAGGAAATTTTTATTTTGTATTTTTGATTATTCAAGTCCGAAGAAGTATTTAACCAATGAAAAAAATAATTTTGTCCATAGTCCTTTTAAGTATTTCGCCAGTTTTACCGCAAGGATTTTCATCTAATCACGCACAGGGATTTTTCATTGCGTTTGCAGTTGGTCCAAGAATTCCGGTTAGTAGTTTTTCAAATTCTTCAGACTTGGGTTACGGATTTAATGTAGAAGTTTCATATACTAACGATGCTTACCTTCCTGTTTTTGTTTATGGCAAAATCGGGTTTAACCAGTTCCCGGGCTCGCAGCAATTTTATGAAGTTACTGATTATTCCAATTATTCTACCAGCGCATTGCCGGTAAGTTTGGGTATTAGATATTTTTTCACGCCTTTAGTAGAGAATGTAGTTCTTTTTATGCCTATTATAGAAGCATCATTTGATTATACTTATTTTCAAAAACTTCATCAATTTAAATTGGCCTCTGGTAAAAGTAATTATCTGGAATACATTTCTAAGTTCGGATTTACTGCAGGTGCGGGACTCTCAATGTTCATGCTTGAGATTGTTGCATCATATCATTACGTTCAAACAAATCAATTCATATCGGTTGATCTTAGAGTTAGACTGCCATTGTATATAAGTTTATAAGTGAGGTTAAAATGTCGTACCAAAATATATTATTAAAAATAAATGAATCGGTTGCAATTGTTACCGTAAATCGTCCCGAAAAATTAAACGCGCTTAATTCCGGAACAATAGAAGAATTAAAGGAAGTGTTTGCCGAATTAAATAAGAATGAAAATATTTCTGCGGTTATTATAACAGGCAGCGGTGAAAAAGCTTTTGTAGCTGGCGCGGACATATCGGAACTTAATAAACTTAACATGATCAGCGCAAAAACTTTTTCGGAAAAGGGACAGGATGTTTTTAACTTAATAGAGAATTTAAATAAGCCTGTTATTGCAGCAGTTAATGGCTTTGCTTTAGGAGGCGGATGCGAGCTTGCACTTGCTTGTCATATTCGCTTAGCTTCAGAGAATGCAAAATTCGGACAGCCGGAAGTTAATCTTGGAATTATTCCCGGTTACGGAGGTACCCAGCGGTTAACCAGACTGGTAAACTCCGGAAGAGCTTTGGAATATATTTTAACCGGAGATATGATAGACGCAAACGAAGCATTTAGGATCGGGCTTGTAAGCAGGATTTATCCTAAAGAAGAATTGATGACAAAAGCAGTCGAGATGGCTAATAAAATTACTACAAAAGCCGGAAATGCAGTAAGGTTTGCTGTAAAAGCTGTAAAAGCTGCAGATAGTGTTTCAATGAAGCAAGGTCAGGATTATGAAGCAAGCCTTTTTGCGCTGTGCTGCGGAACAGAAGATTTTAAAGAAGGAACCTCCGCTTTCCTTGAAAAAAGAAAAGTCGCATTTAAGAATAAATAATGTCGAAATTAATTTAGCCTTATTCTAATGAATATCTCTCCGTATAAGAAAAAACTTATTCAGGTATTGTTCGCTTTTGCGGTAATATTACTTATTGCAAATATTATTCTATCAAAAATCTATAAGCTTCCGAAACCTGAAAAGCTTGAAATTTTAAATTCAAATCTTATAAATAAAAAGTTTCTCGGTGCAGTTGACGATTTCGGACTTCAAAAAGATTGGATTAAAAATCTAAATGAAAAAAAATCAAATGAAACAGGTTTTAATTACCTTATCAATGTACCTAAAGATTTGCCGATTCCGGTAATCCTAGCAGAAATTTATTCAGCATTCGACCAAACAAATGTTAAAATTAAATCAAGCGAAGAAAAGTTGGGAGGTAAAACCTCGCTTAGTATTTTCGCGGATGATAAATTAATTCTTAACGCACAATTTAATTATAAAGATAATTTAATTAGAAACTGCGGCAGCATCGGGCTATTGATATCTGACATTGATAAATTAAACAATAAGGATATCGGAAAGTTAATTCAATTTCCCCAGTCATTTACCGCACTGCTTCTGCCGTCAAAATTATCGCTTAGTTTAAGAGATAGTTTATTGAATAACAGGAAAGAGTATGCCGTGCTTTTAAATGATAACATTCATGATCTGGATTTTAGATTAAATAAAAGTTTTTCAAAATTTAGATTGGATATTGTAATACGCACTATAATGGGAGCTTTCCCGAATGCTGTTTTTTATGTAATTGATGATGCATCCAATCTTTATCAATCGGCAGTATATCCTTTTATCAAGGATGAATTTGTTAAAAGAAGAATTAAATTGATTAAAGAAAGTACTTTCATTCATATAGATGAAGGGAATTTTGAGGAGGTCCAATCTTCTTTAAAAAACATTGTTAAGCCTACAAAGTTAGGAGACCAAAAACTGGTTCTGCTCCATGCGGATAATTTTGAATTTGCTAAGCCTGAAATTTTTAGTCTTATAAAAATCGGGTATAAATTTATAAAACCTTCCGTCATTATTTTAAATGATGGAAAGAAATAAGGCTAAAAAAGAGAATTAATATTTTGCTTGATAAAGGATGGGGATTTTGCAGAATGGGAGAAATAAAATAGGTTAAAATTCCATAGCAAGCATATAAATGAACAAGATATAAAATTACTCTGAAAGAATTAGGTTATAAAGAGTTGAAGGATATGATACTGTCGCAAATAAAAATTATTAATGCATATTTTTATTCTCAAATCAAATGTCCCGATTCATCAACTTCAATAATCTTCCCCAGTTTCAATTCATCCAATTGATTTATTATTTTATCTTTTTCACCAACCAAAACAGTAACGACCTGTTCAGGAGAAATATATTTTACAGCAGCATTATTAACATCTTCTAACGTGATATCATTTACACTTTTTATATAAGTATTAAAATAGTCGTCCGGCAAAGAATGCAAAATTATCCCCGTAATATTTGTAGCAATTTGTTTATACGTCTCAAAGTTTGAAGGAAATTTTCTGATAAGTGCTGATTTTGCAAACTCTAATTCGCTTTGTAAAACACCTTGTTTTATTTTATTTAATTCGTCATAAATTTCTTTAACTGCATTTCCCGTATTTTCATTTCCCACTGATGTTGAAACATAAAAATAAGCCTCGTTTTTATAATAATTAAACTGGGAATGGGCGCCGTATGTATATCCTTTCTTTTCCCTTAAATTTAAATTTATTCTGCTTGTAAACTGCCCGCCTAATATTGTATTTAGAATTGTCTTGGAAAAATAATCGCCATCTTTTCTTTTGTTAGAAAAATGACCGATCCTAATTTCGGTTTGCACAGAATCTTTTTTGTTTACAACATAAATTTGATGTGAATTCTCAGTCCTATTAATTAATAATTGATTTACTGCTGTTGAAGGTTTCCAGTCTTTAAGTAGAATATTCAGTTGTCCTTTAAGTTTATCTATATTTGAATCTCCGACTACGACTAAAGAAGCATTGTTAGGAGTAATATATTTTGAGTAAAAATTTTTTAAATCATCGATTGGAATATTCTTTATCTCTTCGTCATATCCCAGTGTACGAAATGCATAAGGACTGTTATTCCCAAATAATATTTTTTCAAATACCGAGTCGGCAATTTCATCCGGTTCGTCTTTCAATTGAAGAATTCTTGTTAATACTTTTCTCCGTTCTCGCTCAAAATCCTTATTATTAAAATGAGGTCTTGCTAATACTGTGCCGAACAGTTCGAGAGACCTTTCGAAATTTTCAGCTAATGACTGAAGTGAAAAGTAAATACTATCCTGCGTACAATAAACACTAAAATTCGAACCGAGACTGTCAAACTCATCGCTTAATGATAAAGCATCATAGTCACCCGCACCTTCGTCTACAGTCATTGAAAATAAGTTTGCCGTTCCTTTCTTACCGGCCGGATCGAATACACTTCCGGCATTTGTTACTAAATTTATCTGTATTATAGGCAGTTTATTCTTCCGTATAAAATAAACTTCCAGACCATTTTCAAGTTTAAATTTTTCAATGCCCGGAAGAGCAAATGAAATTTTACCGGTTTCTTCGGGTTTAATAGTTCTATCGAGTAATTCCATTAAGTCTTTCCTTTATGAATTCGGGATTACATGAAGTTCCACATACGGCCTAATTAAATATTTTTCGGCTACTCTTTTAATCCCTTCAATTTGAACATCCTCATATCTTTTTAAATCGATATTGAAAGAATTTGGTTCACTTAAAAAGAAATTGTAAGAATTAATTTGGTCGGCTAAAGAATCAATATTTTGCATTGAAAAAACAAAGCTTGATTTTATACCGTTTTTTGATTTGATTAATTCTTTAGAAGTTACTCCCTCTTTCCTAATTTTTTCCAGTTCATTAAGTATCTCATCCTTTAATTTATTTAACCCGACTCCGGGTTTTGCCGTGGCAACTATAAAAAAGAAACCAGCGAACTTTCCGGAAAACTGATAAGCAGAAACATCCTGCGCAAGTTCTTTATCAAAAACCAGATTTTTATATAATCTTGAATTTTTAGATCCTGAGAGTATGTCCGATAAAATATCTAATTCTGCGTCATCATCGCTGTACGCAATATCCGAATGCCACGCAAGATAAATTCTTTCAAGCTGTACTTTGTCTTTATGTTTTAAAAGGATGCTTTCTTTCAAAGGCAGAGAGTTTATCTTTTCTCTTAAAGGGTGACTATTTGCGGGAATGCTTCCGAAATATTTTTCAATTAATTCTTTAGCTTTTGCATTATCAAAATCACCTGCTATAACAAGTGCTGCATTTGAAGGAGAATAATACCTGGTAAAAAATGAAGAAACATCTTTTAATGAATAACTTGTTATATCCTGCAAGTACCCGATAGTCGGCCAGCTGTAAGGATGTTCTTCCGGGAAAAGATTTGATAAAAGTATTTCCCAGGCAAGCCCGTACGGCTGATTATCATATCTTTCTAATCTTTCGTTTTTTACAACTCCGATTTGGTTATCCAGTTTTTCTTGCGTAAGCGCCGGAAGAAAATATCCCATTCTATCTGACTCCAGCCAGAGAATCAGCTCTAGATAATTTGAAGGAACTTTTTCATAATAGTTTGTCCGGTCAAAACTTGTTGAACCATTTAAACTGCCGCCTGCTTCCTGAATGAATTTAAAATGCATTTCTTTCTGTACATGTTCCGAGCCTTGAAACATCATGTGCTCAAATAAATGAGCTATACCTGTTTTACCCCTTTTTTCATTAGCGGAACCTACTTTGTACCAGATGTTTGCAGCTACAAGCGGAAGAGTATCATCCTTATAAAGAATTACCTCAAGGTTGTTTTCCAGCTTATATTTTTCGTATTCAATATTTAATATGTTCATATCGATTAGGATAATTTAAGTAAAAAGGGCAGGTAGTCCCGCCCTTCAAATTATTAACATTTAAAATAATAGAAATTATAGTTAATGTAAAAGTTTTAGAATTCTGTCAGGTCGTATTGATCCGATTAATTTAAAGAAATTAATAAAAGGTATATCTCTATTCCAAGAAAATAATACAATAAATGCTTCGCCTTCAATGTTGTCCGCGGGAACAAATCCCCAATAACGGCTGTCCGCGCTATCATCCCGGTTATCTCCCATCATAAAATAATAATCTTTTTTAAATGTATATGAAGTGACAGGTTTTCCTTCAATTGTAACAGTACCGTTGTTTACCGCAACAACTCTTTTACCGAATTCACGATCAATTATGATTTCCCACTGCTCTATATTATTTGTGTTTAATTGAATAGTGTATCCTTTTTTAGGTACTATTAAAGGTCCGTAATTATCTTCATTCCAGGGCATTCCTCTTGGGAAAATATCCGGATTGATC
Source organism: Ignavibacteriaceae bacterium (assembly GCA_046705645.1). Classification (GTDB taxonomy): domain Bacteria; phylum Bacteroidota; class Ignavibacteria; order Ignavibacteriales; family Ignavibacteriaceae; genus FEN-1297. The sequence goes on from JBJKQE010000300.1 coordinate 14,459, forward strand.
ATAGTTGCAGGTTTTGTGTAAGTTTCCATATATAGAATATGCGTAGGTATCCAAAATTGTTTATGATTGACATATACAACTTTATTTATTACTTGGATAGTATCGCCGGGGAGTCCAATGCAGCGCTTAACATAACTAACATTAAGCTGACTTGCTTTTAAAAGATCCCTATCACCGGGGTATTCGAAAACAACTATATCTTTTCTATGAACTTTACGAAAAGCCGGCAATCTGAAATGAGGTATTTCTATTTGAGTAAAAGGAATATACCTGGGTGATTCCGAACCATATACAAATTTGTTTACCAATACAAAATCACCAACAAGAATTGTATCTTCCATCGATCCGGTCGGTATTCTTGTATTTTGAATTACAAATGTAATTATAAAAAATGCTGCTATTGCAGCAAACAGCAACGACTTAATAAATTCCTTAGTCTTTTCTTTTTGTGTTTTTGGTTTCGCTTTTTCTTCCTCGGATTTAATCCCGAAGAATTTCTTTAAGCCGTCTTTAAATGACAATTTTTTCTCCGACTGTAAGTGTAATAAAAATTCAATTTATCAATAACGCAAAATAATTGCTGGTTAAAGTTAGGTAAAAATTTTACTATTCCAAGTTATCAAAATCAAAACATGGATATAGTTATAAATTTTATTAAAGAATTAAGATTATTAGTGCAGAAGCAATAATATTCTGTCCGGTCTGATTGAGCCGATCAATTTGAAGAAATCGGTAAAAGGTATATCTCTATTCCATGAAAACAAAGTAATAAAAGCTTCGGCTTCTACATTGTCCCGTGGTACAAAGCCCCAATAACGGCTGTCCCAGCTTTCATC
>JBJKQE010000301.1:0-2743 GCA_046705645.1 Ignavibacteriaceae bacterium
GTTATAATATATATGTTTAAATAAATTAGCAAGAAAAATTTACAAACAATTTCCCACTTAATATCTTTAAATATAATTACTTGTTGAGTATTGACAGTGTTAATGGTTGAATTGTTAAAAAATGGCCATGTTTAAGACATTGGTTCCAGCACAATTAAAAATTGAAATAAAATATCTTGAAACAATTGGTTTGTATGATTGATTTTAGTGGAAGGAAAATTTTTTAAGAACAATAATGCAATATTTGAATTTTTTAATAACGGATTGATTGGCATGTTATACAAAAATTATAATTGTTCTAAATCTGGATATTGCTCACTTGATAATACAGAACGAACGGTTTTCTCAAGAATTAGTTCAAATTTTTTTATGCTTTTAGGTTTATACTCATATAAGATGCATCTTAAATGTCTTAAATCAAAAGGTACAAATTCCATAGACTGTGTAATCATAATGACGGGTTTACCAAGAGTGTGTGCAATTCCAAGTTCATAAAATACATTCGGATTTCTATTTGTCAGATCGGCTATTATTATACTTGCCTTGCTTATGCTTTCCCAAACTGATTGCATTATCCCAGAAATATCGTATATATCATCTGCCCTCTCACATCGTAGACCACATCTGTTTTCAACTACATTCTTAATGTGGTCATTATATACAATTTGAATATCATTCTGGTCAACAAATGGCATTAAAACAAAACAATAATCATTTTCTTTTGTAAAACCCCTTCCTTGCCATATCGGGTTTGCAATTATGGTCGTCTTTTTTAAGTAGTTAATTTCTTTTTTAGTTCTTTCTAATTCTTCTTTTAGTTCTAGAATGCCTTCTTTTTTCTCTAATACTTTTCTCTCCAAAGAAAATATATTTAAGTCTTCACTTGTAATTTCCTTACCTTTTGTAAAAAGAATAGCTCTTTGTAAAATAAAACTAAGCTCGCGAACATTACCAGGAAAACTATATTGAGAAAGTTTTTCCAAAGCATCTTTAGATATTTTAATTTTTTTTGATAGTTCTAAATTATATTTGGAAATAAAATGATCCACTAATAAAGGTATATCCTCTCTTCTTTCTCGCAAAGGAGGAATATATATTTTTAGTGGCGACAACCGTAATAGAAGGTCATTAGAGAAATTATTAGTCAAAGGGAATCTGTTCGTTGCAGAAATTATCCTAGTGTTAACTTTTATTTCTACATTGCTTCCAAGCCTTTTAATGACATTTCTATCAATTATCCGAATCAATATTTTTTGAACTTCTTCACCAGCATCGTCGATCTCATCTAAAAACATACTCCCATTATTTGCAATCTCAAATAATCCCTTTTTTATATTATTAGCTCCAGTGAAAGCTCCTTTTTCAAACCCTACCAATTCACTTAAAACAAGATTCTCTGGTAGTGTTGCAGTATTAATTACAACAAATGGGTATTTGCTTCTATCACTAAGTCTATGAATTAATTCAGCAATAATTTCTTTACCAGTTCCAGTCTCACCGTAAATTAGAACTGGTAAATTGGAATGGCTTATAGAAATAAGATCATTTTTAATTTTTTTAATTTGAGGACTTTCACCTATAAATTTACTTTCTATTATATTATCCATTTTATACCCCATTTTTGTATAACTTATTCTTATTCTGCATTTAATAATTATCTGAAGTATTTAGATATTCATTCAACTTCATCTGTCATAACCGGATAAATATTATGTTTAGTTATAAATCGTTGTATCAATTTTGACTTACCCCATGCGTTTCTTAGTGTGGTTGCAATTTTCCCATCATTTTATATAGCAGCTCAATATGTGTGCGGTTAAACTTAAAACTATTTCTGCTAAAATGCACTAAAAATCCAAAAGCGTTAGTTTAATTGCCAAAGCAATTAATCAAATAATTCCGCTTTTATTTTTGGGGAGATTTTAGAATTCAATCAGAAAAAATTTCTAAAACTCAAGGCTTATTCCAAGTGAAGGTAAAATACCGATTGATTCACCCTTTTCAGCTTTTTGTGTTCTCGGGTTCCAGCGGATGGAATTGCTGCTTTTATTATTGTAAACATTTTGAATATCGATATAGGTTATTAAAGTCAGATATTCAAAATGCCATCTTCGGTCTACCCGCAGATCCAGGCTGTGCAGTGGGGTGTAATAATCAGTTAAATATTTGGAGACCAGCTGTGTGCCGTCCGCTTCAAAAGGCGTGTAAGGACTTCCGGATGCAAAACGGAATTTCATGCTTGCTTCCCATTTCTTATCAAATTTATATCCGCCGCTTAAATTTATAATCCACTTCTGGTCATAAATGCCCGGCCTTGTAATTCCGTCAAGCGGCGTAAAGTCGGTTTCGCTGTAAGTTACACTGAGTATGCCGTAAAATTTCAGCTGTGATAATTTTTTCTGAATTGAAAACTCAATTCCTCTGCTGCTTCCTTTGCCTTTATCAGTCAGCGGTTCTAATCCGAACGAAGAAAAATTATCTTCCGATCCTGAAAACCCTGCGCCGGTATTTGCTAAAATTAAGTACGGCCTTATAAGGCTTGCCGGGTAATCGGAATACAGTTTATAAAAAGCTTCTACTTTAAAAAGAGCATCTTCTCTAAAAAGATGATCGACGCCCAAAATAAAATGTTCCGCTCGGATATCTTCCAGGTTGTTTTTATTTCCGTTATACGCCAGCCAGATATATGAAGGCGACTGATAATAAACTCCGCCGCTTGCGTTGAGTGAAGTTAAATCGGTAA
>JBJKQE010000302.1:0-2872 GCA_046705645.1 Ignavibacteriaceae bacterium
ATCTGGTTATAATACCATTTATTTTTTATTAAAGAATTTTTATCGTAAAAAATAATTAAATCTATATCTGAGCTGTAATTTAATTCACGGCCGCCGAGCTTACCCAAAGCGATTAAACAAAATTTCCGGTTCATGTTTTTGATATTATATTTTAACATAACTTCAATGTAGCATAACCGGAAAAGCTCTGAGGCAATTACTCTGGCTAAAATTGATAATTCTTCTGTTATATCTTTAAGTCCGGCTTTTCCCAAAATATCCTTTATCCCGATTCTTAAAGTTTCTTTTCTTTTTAATGTTCGTAATGCATTTACTTTCGCATTAAATGATTTAAATCCGGATAAAGATTTCCTAATTGACTCGGTAAAAATTTTATTATTTAATTTAATCTCTAAAGTAGAAGGATTTACTATCCAATAAAAATATTCCGGGTTTCGAACCAGAATATCCGTCAAGTAATTACTATTTGTGGAAATTGCAACCAATATTTCAACATAATGCGGGTACTGAAGACATTCACTTAGGAGAGTAATTTTATCATACATTGCTAATATAATTCTTAGCAAATTTGATTCTGAAATAAATGTAAAAAAGTGATTTGAAATTTCATTTTCGAACAATTGAATTATTTTATCAAAGATATCAGGCTCAATATATCCGACTGAATGTTCGGCTAATTTATTAATGAATTCCGATGAGAGTCTGTAATTTTTTAAGTCTTTGTCCACTTTACAAATATTTTAATAAAAACTTAGCTTAAAACTAAAATTAAATAATTTTAAATAGAACTGGTTATGATTATTTTAAATCTACAAATATTAAATAATATTTTTTTATGAAATTTATAACTATTATCTTAATAATTTTTTCATCCTTATGCATATCTTCTTGCAGTTCCGGTAATTTAAATAAAAGCCCGGGATCATCTTCTCCATCTGAAAGATCTCAATCCGGATTACCGGCACATATAGCGGAAAATCAATCAATTGTTACCGCACAAGTTGAGCAGATAAATTCAATAAATAAAAATGATTTTACAATTAAAGTTAAGATTTTAGAGGTTAAAGAAAACCCTGCATATTTAAGCATGGCTGCAGTTGGAGCGATTTATAAACTAACTCCCAATTATAAGCTGGATGAAAAAAGAGACGTAATTCAAACAGAAGAGAATTTTAAACTATTACATTTATCGAGCTTAAATATTGGAGATACTTTTAAAGCTGTAATCTTTTATGAACAAGACAAGGGCTGGTTAATCGATAAAGTGTTATTGGGAAATCATTAAACTATACCATCTCATATAAATTTCACTAAACTTTTTAATCTATAGGAAAAAAGATAAAAATTGATTTTAGCTTGGTTACGAATTAGGATCACATAAAAAATAAATTATACAAATTATTATTCAATAATAAATTTGATTTATTAGTTAAAATTGTTCTGAATTCTCGATAAAATTACGTCTTTAAGTCTCATGTCTTATTAATCGGATTGAATACACAAAGATTTTTAAATATTTTTTCTTAACAGCCATAAAAAACAATGAATACAAAAATTCCGTTAATTATTATTGTACTTCTTTCGTTTATATTTTCTTTTTATCTGTTTGAAAAAAATGTAAATAATGGACAGAAAGAATACTCACCAAAAAATATAATTACCAAGGAATCGGAAGAGGATGAATCGGTAACAGGATATCCTATGGAAGCGGCAAAGTGGTACTACGAACAGCGGGCATATCCTCTAGGTTATATTCCTTCAAACTGGAGAGAACAAGCGCTGAATCATATAGAGGCATATAATAAACCTAAATATTTAAGAAAGGTTACTCAAGCCCTGACATGGACGGAATTAGGTCCTGGTAACGTCGGAGGAAGAATACGTACAATTGTTGTTAATCCGACTAATGCAAATATTATTTACCTCGGATCTGTAAGCGGGGGAGTATGGAAAACCACAAACGGAGGTACCAGCTGGTTTCCACTGGACGATCATATGGCAAACCTTGCGGTTTGTTCCATGGTCATGGATCCGCATAATTCGAATATTATATATGCCGGAACCGGTGAGGGTTTTAATAATTATGATTATATACGCGGAGCGGGTATATTCAAATCTACCGATGCCGGAACAACTTGGAATCAACTAAGTTCAACCAATAATTCTAATTTTAATTACGTAAATCGCTTGGTTATTGATAGCACAACATATTCTATTTATGCTGCTACACGGGCCGGACTGTTTAAATCAACAGATGGAGGAAATTCTTTTACTGAATCAATCAATGCTTCTTCTATCAATGAGGACGGCTGTATGGATGTTATTGTTAATTATACAAATCCCACTACTATTTTTGCTACATTAGGATTATTTACACAGTCGCAAATCCAGAGAAGTACTGATGGCGGAAATAATTTCAGTAAAAATTATTCTCAATCCGGAATGGGAAGAATTGAAATAGCCGGCTCTTCCTCAAATCCAAAGGTTGCATATGCTTCTTTTATGGATAAGAGTTCCTATCAAGTTGGATTTATGGCGTACACTACCGACGGAGGTAACAACTGGAATTCAACAGCCAAAATTCCGGGACCTGCAACTGATGGGAGCTCAACTTATACAGGTAAACAAGGCTGGTACAACAACACTCTTGCTGTTGATCCTTCAAATTCTTCTACTATCTGGGTTGGAGGTATAGATTTATGGCAGTCTACAGACAGCGGCACCAACTGGTCTCGAATTACTAACGCATATAAACAGGGAGATTTAGATCCCTTTGTTCATCCTGATATGCATACGATAGTTTTTGCTCCTTCAAATCCCAGCGTTATTTATGTCGGAAATGACGGAGGGATTTATGTAACCGATGGTCTTT
>JBJKQE010000303.1:0-58697 GCA_046705645.1 Ignavibacteriaceae bacterium
TTTTTACCAGAATCCTAATTTTAATTTAGTACATGCGGCTGAAGCTCTTTTTGTTCCTACTCCAAGTACATTGAGAATTGAGGGACTTTATTCATCAATAGATGATTATATAAAATCTTCAGATAAAGCTGTTGAAATAAAGCTTACCGGATATCAATTAAATAAATTGTGCGGATATATCCATGATAATTATTTCCGAAATAAACAGCATAAACTTATTATTTATAGTGAAGATGAAGGCGGTAAAATTATTTTTTATAAAGCTACCGGTAAATATGATTTGCTTAATACATGTAATACCTGGGTAGCTGAAGGTTTAAAGGAATCTGGGTTTAATAGAATAGATGATAATTTAATATTAGCTAATGATCTTTTTCAACAAGCGGGTAAAATCGGAAAAGTTTTAAAATAATCTTATTATTTTCCGGAGAATATTCTTAATCCTACAATTCCAATTATTATTAAAAATATAAAACCAACTCTTGCCATATCTTTTGATTCTCCGAATAAAATAATTCCTAGTACGACAGTTCCAACCGCTCCGATACCTGTCCATACTGCATATGCAGTGCCGACAGGAATAGTCTTTAATGAAACCGAAAGAAGATAAACACTCATTGCCATTGTTACTATTGTGAATATACTTGGATATAATTTTGTAAATCCGTCAGAATATTTCATTCCAATTGCCCAGGAGGTTTCGAATAATCCAGCCACAAATAAAATTATCCAATTCATTTTTGACCTATTATAAATTTCATTTATTAAGTTTAAATTTTTCTGTCTAAAAACTCATTTTAATAAAAGAATTATTTTTTCTTTTATTATTTCTAATGCCAGATCAATTTCTTTCAAATGAGTTCTAAAAGAAACAATAGCCATCCGCATGATATAATTTCCATTAAGTATTGTTGATGATAGAAAAACTCTTCCGTCTTTCTGAATTTCTTCAATTAATTTTTTATTGAAACTGTTTGAGTCGCCGTTTTGTAACAAGTACCTAAAAGTTACAACCGATAGGTCAGGGTAAGGACCTAATTCAATATTATTAATTCCTTTTAATTTTTCATAAGCATAACGTGCGAGTAAAATTTTTTCTTCCAGAGCAGCACGAAACGGATTTAATCCTAGTAATTTTAAAGGTAACCAGAGCCTTAATCCTCTAAAATGTTTTGATAATTCCGGAGACAGATCGGCCGGGGACAATTCTTCATTTGAATCGAAAGCATCCTGCATATAGCCTGCCTGGTAATTATGTGCGTTGAAAAGGTGCTTTTTATCTCTAATTAATACTGAACCTGAACCATAAGGAAGGAACAAACTTTTATGCGGATCCATAATAATTGAATCGGACATTTCCAGTCCGTTCAATATTTTTCTACCCGTTTCACTTAAAATAAAAAAAGCACCGTAAGCCCCATCAATATGAAACCAAATATTATACTTTTTTGCAATTTCACCTAAAGAATTTAACGGATCGACAGCCCCGACATCTGTTGTCCCGGCAGAACCGATTATCAGCCATGGATTTAATCCGCATTTTTTATCTATAATAATTAATTGTTCCAAACTCTCGGGATTCATTCTATAACCTGCATCCATTGAGACGTAATGCTTTATACAGTTATTCAATCCCGCAATCCTTAAAGATTTTTCGATTGAATGATGTGTCTGTGCAGTTAAATAAATTACAGTCCTTTCAATTTCATTAGGCTTAATATTAAATGCCTCTCGTGCTGTTACAATAGCAATAAGATTAGATATACTCCCACCGGAAGTAAGGTTGCCGCCTGAATTTACAGGATAACCAATTAAATCCGACATCCAATCTATTATAGAATTCTCAAGTTTAACTGCTCCAGGCGAAGCAAAGAAGACTCCGGCATAACGGTTAGTTACAGCAGCAAGATAATCTCCCAAAGAGGAATAATATATTCCGCCTCCAGGTATATAACCGAGATGCCCTCCTGATGCAGGATTTATTCCCGGTGTATCCACCTCTTTCTGTAAAACATTAAGTATTTCATCAAAATTAATTGCATTATCGGAAATTTTAGAATCGAACAATTTTTTAGATTCTTCTTTAGGTAACGTATATGTAAGTGACGAATCTAGGCTATTAAGAAAATTCTCGGAATATTGAATTGTCTTTTTCAGCAGAGAATTTCTTTCTTCTGAAGTAGGTTCTAATAATCTTGCTGTTTTTTCTAGTTCTTTTATTTTTTCAATCATATATTATTGAAGTACTGTAAAGAATGGTTTTTATAACTGCGAAGCTAAATAAATTAATAAAGCCTTCCAAAAAATTTAAGAATAATTTTTTCACCGAAACATATAATTTTAAATTAAATGAATAATATGCTTAACTATTAAGTTCTTAATAAAATTAGTATTTTTTAAATGCGGGATAAAAATAATTAATAACCGATAATTCTTTAACCATACTGATAAAAATATTATCTTAGAGAACAAAGGAGATTAAAAATGGATAATCAGTCCAAACATATACTGCTTGGTGCAGGAGGAGCCATAGGCAATACTTTAGTAAATGAGCTTCTTGCAAATAAAGAATCCGTAAAATTAGTATCTCGTAGTGAACATAAGTTAAATAACGCTGAATCAGCTAAAGCTAACTTAACAACTTATAACGATGTAAAAAATGTTGTGGATGAAAATTCAATTGTTTACCTCATCGCTGGTCTTCAATACAATATAAATGTTTGGCGGGAACAATGGCCTAATATTATGACTAATACAATTGAAGCATGCAAAGCTAAAAATGCACGACTAATATTTTTTGACAATGTCTATTCTTATGGAAAAGTTGACGGCAGGATGACTGAGGATACGCCTTTTAATCCTTGCAGCAAAAAAGGAGAAGTAAGAGTAAAACTAAACGAGCAGTTATTAAACGAAATTAAGAATAAAAATTTGACTGCAATGATTACCAGGGCCGCAGATTTTTACGGACCATACTCAGACAAGGGCAGCATCCCATATAATCTGGTTTTTAAGAATTTAGCAAATAATAAAAGAGCTCAATGCCTTGCGAACGTAAAAACCAAACATTCATATACTTACGTCCCCGACTGTGGAAAAGCACTTTATCTTTTATCAAAAACTGATTCTGCGTTTAATCAAACATGGCATATGCCGACTGCAAGTCCGGCTCTTACAGGTAAAGATTTCATAAATATCGTTGCCAAAAAACTAGGAGTTAAACCCGGCTATTTTGTACTTACAAAATGGATGGTATGGTTAACCGGAATTTTTAATGGTATAATTAAAGAAATTTATGAGATGCTTTACCAGAACGAATTCGATTATATTTTTGATTCATCCAAATTTGAAAAGCAATTTAACTTTAAACCGACACCTTACGAAAAAGGAATTGAGGAAACAATTAATTATTATCATTTGAAAAAATAAAAAAAGCGTGTTATTAAATATTTAACAGCACGCTTTCCAGGATTAAAATTTAATAATTACTTTTTGGATAGCCTTTTCGGTCCGGCTTTAAGAACTTCTTCCGAAGAACCTTTTTCAAATAATTTAAAGTTCTCAATAAACCTAGCAGCTAATGCATCATACTTTTTCCAGTACTCATCTTTATTTCCCCAGGAACTGGACGGGTCCAAAACATCTTCCGGAACATCAGGACAGCTTAACGGAACTTCAAAACCAAATAATTTGTCTTTTCTATATTTAACTTTGTTCAACTTTCCTTCGAGTGCAGCATTAAGCAAATTTCTTGTATGTTTAATGCTTATTCTCTTACCTACACCAAATCTTCCACCAACCCAGCCGGTATTAACAAGCCAGCATTGAGCTTTATTCTTAAGCACTCTTTCTTTCAGCATTGCAGAATATTCAAAAGGATGACGAACCATAAAAGGCGCACCAAAGCATGCACTGAATGTAATTTGAGGTTCTATTCCTAACCCGATTTCCGTGCCGGCAATTTTTGATGTGTAACCGCTGATAAAATGATACTGTGCCTGCTCAGGATTTAACCTCGAAATTGGAGGTAATACTCCTGAGGCATCGCAAGTAAGAAAAATAATATTTTTAGGATGTGTACGGACATATCCTTCTGGAACAATATTAGGAATAAATTCAAGCGGATAAGATGCACGCGTATTTTCTGTAAGTGAATCATCATTCAAATCTATTTTTCTCGTTACGGAATCGTATACTACATTTTCAAGGATTGTTCCAAACTGTTTTGTGGTTGCATAAATTTCCGGCTCATGTTCTGCCGACAGCCGGATTACTTTTGCATAACATCCGCCTTCAAAGTTAAAAACTCCGTAGGGACTCCAGCCGTGTTCATCATCGCCTATAAGTTTTCTTTTGGGATCGGCTGATAATGTAGTTTTTCCTGTTCCGCTTAATCCGAAAAACAACGCAACATCTCCATCTTTACCGACATTTGCTGAACAATGCATCGGCAGTACATCTTTAAATGTTAGAAGGAAATTCAATAATGTGAAAACAGATTTTTTAATTTCTCCGCCGTAAAGAGAATTTGCAATTATCGCAATCCTGGAGTCAAAATTTAATATAATACCGGTTTCGGTGCGGGTGCCGTCAATTTTGGGATCTACCTTGAAACCCGGCAAAGCAATAACAGTAAAGTCCGGAACAAACTTTTTTAACTCATCAGGATTTGAAGTGGTGATAAACATATTTCTTGCGAACAAACTATGCCATGCTTTTTCCGTAATAATTCGTATAGGCATTCTATATTCAGGATCTGCACCGACATAGCAGTCCTGTACAAAAAATTCTTCGCCCTGTGCATAAGCTTCAACACGCTGCATCAACGAATTAAATTTTTCAAGACTGAACGGCCTGTTATGAACTCCCCACCAAATATTTTTATCTGTTGATTCTTCTTTAACTATAAATTTATCGGCAGCTGCACGGGCAGTATGTTTTCCTGTTTTTACAACAAACGGACCGCCTTCCGAAACATTTCCTTCATTTCTGAAAATTGCTTCTTCATATAATGAGGATTCGGGAAGATTCCAGTATATTCTATCAAGATAATTAAAACCGTGATTAGTTAATGAATAATCTGAAGCTAAATCTTTAGCTTGTTTACCTGCCGGTGTGTTAAATTCTAAATATTTACTCATGACCAATCCCTCACTAATTTACGATCGCCAATGTAAAGTTCGTTCGGTGAATTAGAATCCAAAGCCCACTTCATTCTTTCAATGCCTTCGGTTATTTCTTTAATTGAACCGCAGTAGCTTAATCTTAAATATCCTTCCATTCCGAACTCAGCACCTGGGACAGTTAATACCATTACTTTATCAATTAAGAACTCAGAAAGTTTGTTGGAATTTTTTTGATAAACGCTGAAATCTGCAAAGCAATAAAAAGTTCCGTCCGGCTTGGTTACTTTTACTCCTTCAAACGAATTTAATAGATCTATCATAATGTTGCGGTTATTTTCCAGTGTTACTCTTAAACTTTCTACACTCGATTGGATTCCGTTTAATGCACCTACAGCAGCTTTCTGTAACAGAATTGAAGGTCCTGAAGTTTGATGACCTTGAATGTTTGCCATTGCTTCGATAATCTTTTTATTTCCAACGGCCCATCCGATTCTAAAGCCGGTCATTGCATATTGTTTTGATACCCCGTTAATTAAAATTATTTTGGAGTTTTCAGATAAGTCTTTTGCATATTTATAACAATTGATTGGTTTTCTGTCATCAAATATCAGACGATGGTAAATATCATCCATGATTAAGTACAAATCTTTTTTCTCGCAGAAATTAACAACATCAGCTATAAACTCTTCCGAATACATAGCTCCAGAAGGATTATTAGGACTGTTAACTATTACTGCTTTTGTATAAGACCCAACCCGCTGCTCAATATCTTGAATCCTCGGATAAAAACTTCCGTCTTCAGGTAAAGCTGCTATTCCGACTGCGCCGCACAGCTTAGCCATTTCCGGATAACTTACCCAATATGGAGCAGGATAAACAACTTCTTCCTGCGGATTTAAAATTGCCTGCAATGCAACCATAATTGCCTGTTTTGCACCTCCGGATGCAATAACATTTTCCGGAGCTACACGCCGATTATAAAATTCTTCCGTATAACGAATAATAGCTTTTTTTAATGCCGGTATGCCATCGGCAGGAGCGTATCTTATTTCTCCTGTATTAAGATGAGCAGCCGTAGCTAAAATTGCGTCCATCGGAACTTTGCTTTTTGGCTCTCCCCCACCTAAATGGATAACCGGCTCTCCTTTATCTCTTAGAATTGCAGCTTTCTCATTTAATTTTAATGTTGGCGAGGCGCTTATAGATCTTGCGATTTGGCTTAGACTCATTTCACTCCCTCAAATAATTAATTCTCTTTTTCTAAAAAAATTACTCTCGAAACTTATTTGTGATACTTTTTAGAATCAAGAGTTAATAAATCTTTATTTAATTTATTTTCAATATCTTTTAGATTAAATCACTTTTTATTCGATAAATTTTGTAATTATACAAAGAGAATCTGAACTATTAAATTAAAATTTAAGTAATTTACAAAAACTCCCGGAAAGTTCAATTGAAACTTCCAGGGAGTGAGTCCATAATTATTTTCAGTTAAATAAATTATTTAGGTGTTGGGCCTTCTGTAACTTGAACAAAATCACCAGGTCTTAACCATTTTGAATAAGCTTCCTGAACCTGTTCTGCTGTAAGCTTTAAATATTTCTTTGCAGCAATAGTCGGTTCATCAAGGGGCAGATCATTTAATGAGCGGGATAATAAACCGCCGGCAATACTTCCAAGACTTGATTCAGATAGAGGAATTTCTCTCATTAACATTGCTTTAGCTTGCTCTAATTCGTGCGGCGTAACAGGTTTTGTTTGCATTTCTTTCAAATCCCGCACAACAATTGACCTTGCTTTGGAAACATTAGGCGGATCGCAGCCATAATTTACAGAATAAGTTGATCTGGTTTTACCTATAGAGAATGAAGATGCAACATAATAAACCAAACCTGAATTTTCTCTTAAATCTTTATACAAACGTGTTGCATAAAAAGATCCGCCTAATACATGGTTGCCTAGTTCAAGCGCATAATAATCGGGATTGGAACGTGTAATTCCCAAAGTTTCGGAAAGCATTACTTTATCTTGTACTCGGCTTACATCCGGAACTGCTGAAGTTGATGGTTTATTTAAAGGAACTCCGGAAAGTTCGGTTTCCGGTTTTGATCCTTCGGTTTTCCAGTCTCCAAAATATTTTTCAATAACTCGTTTGGCTTCATCAGGGGTTGTTTTCCCAATTACAACAATTGTGGTAAGATCTGGCCGATAAACCTTTTGATAATAGTTTTGAATATCATTAAGGGTTAAAGACTTTACTGTCTCGGGAGTAGTCTGACGCAAAACAGGATCATTTTCAGGATAAAGAGCTTTTCTTAAAGCGTATCCCGTTAGGTAATCCGGACTTTTTAACTCACCTGCAACTGTTGCAGCAGTCTGCATTTGTAAAACTTTGAATGCTTGTTCTGGTAAACCTGGATTCAATTCATTATCAGCTAATAATTTTACACCCTGGTCAAAATCATTTGCCAGCATTTGAACAGAAAAATTTGTACCGGCAGATTCATCTGCACCAATATCATCTAATGCTTTTTGGAAAGCAACACGGTCTAAAGTTTTTGATCCGTAAGAAAATAACTGATCCAATACACTTGCAGCACCTTCCTGTCCTTTTGGCGTTTCTAGATCTGAATTATTTTTAATCCTTCCGTAGACGCTTATTGTATTGCTTACATTTTCCGGCTGAACAATTAGTTTAAGACCATTTGATAATTTCATTACGGTCGGATTTACAACAGAAGCAGGAACAGATAATCTTCCCATTGCTTGATCGGCCCAAGCAGGTAATTTAACAGGTTTGGGGTTTTTTGGTGCAAATGATTCTTTCCCGCCAAATCCCTTCCTGGAAATCGGCTTACCGGATGTTTGAGGTGTAAGAATTGCATAGATAGCATGATCTGCATTCAAATATTTCTTTGCAACTCTATTTACATCTTCAACCGTTACTTTTTCCAATGCATTTAAATCATCTTCGGGAGAATTTCTTCCTTCAACTGCTACTGCTTCAGACCAAGCATCGGCTAAGCCGGAAACAGAATTCTTTTCATATTCCGCATCGGTCAGTTCATGTTTCTTTTCAGCATTTATTAAATCTTCCGGGAAACCGTTTTTAACATAGCCGTCTAAAATTGATTGAACATTTTTTATCAAAGATTTTGAATTCCCTCCTTTTGGAAAGACAGCTAGTCCAAATCCGATTCCAGATTCAGGTAAATCGGAATATTGAAAACCTGCGTATAATGCCTTTCCGGTGGGAACTAATTTAGAATATAAATCACCTCTCTGATTGCTTAAGACATCGGACAAAATTTGAGCAGCAGCATAGTCAGGACTATTTGAGCCAGGCATTCTATAGGTAACAATTGCAAAACCGTAGGGTAAGTCGGTTTTAAGATTTAACGTATCCGGCTTAACATTTTCTAAATTAACTGCAGGTCTCATCGGAATTTTTTTGGAAGGAATATCAGAAAATAATTTTTGAACTTCCTTTAAAGCTTTTTCCGGCTGAACATCACCAACAATTACAAGAATTGCATTGTTCGGTGCATACCAGGTTTTATGAAATTTCTGCAGCATAGCACCGGTTGTTTTATTAAAAGAAGGACGGGTTCCTAATGCATCATGTGCATAAGGTGTTCCTTTGAAAATTGCTGCCAATAGTTTTTTATAAAATACATACTCAGGATTTGATAAATCAGATGCAACTTCCTGTTCAATTGCACCTCTTTCATTTTTCCATAAAGAATCAGTTGCCAAAATTCCTTTCATTCTAATCGCCTCAATATGCAAAGCAACATCCAGATCTTCCGATGGAACAGTGAAATAATATTGAGTTACTGTTTGTCTTGTGTCGGCATCAAAGTCACCGCCCATGGCAGCTGTAATATCCGCCAGCTGATCAGCTGAAAGTTTTTCGCTTCCTCTAAACATCATATGTTCGGTAGCATGAGCCATTCCCGGGAATCCTTTTGGTGCTTCATTTGATCCAACCAAATAATTAATTTCTGTTGTTACTACCGGAGCGATAGGATCTTTTACTATTACAACTTTAAGACCGTTTTTCAAAGTTGAACGTAAAACTTCTTTATTATTGTTTGATTTTTCAGAAGAGAAGGTATTTGATGACAATAATAAAAATGCAATAATTATAAATAAGGTAAATTGTGAAGTTATTGTAGATGATTTTTTAAATTTGTAAAGCGGTCTGCTTTTAGCAGTTTCTTTACGTTTAATATTCATGGTAAGTCTCCTTTAAAGATAGATTAAATAATGATATAAATCGATTTGTAAAATTTAGATTTCTGAAGTTAAATTGAAGCAAACTTGTCACTTTTAAAAATAAATAGATTCAAATATTGATTTCCCCAAAGGGAATAGAAAAATATTAAAAAAGTTTAAAGATAATTAAGGTATAATGGGAGGTAATACATCACATTATTGATGTAAAATATATTTAGAATTTAATCAGAATTTGAAAATTACGTATATATCAATGATCTAAATTTCTTCACAATTAAATATCAAAAAAATTAATTCCAAATTTTAGAATACCACCTTTTTACAACCTCTTCCGCCGGTTTGTTATTGGGAGTGTAATGTTTATTCTCGGGCCTTCCACCATATGTTAAATAACTTGGCCATTTCCACCAATATATTCCAACCAGCCAATTTTGGTTGTAAGCAGCTTTAAGTAAAGCATTATAACATCTTGCCTGGTTTATAAGACTGATTTCATTTTTTGAATCATTTTCAAGAGCGGTTTTCCATGGCTCGCCGGTGCTTCTAAAACCAGCTTCCGTAAAAATAACCGGCTTATCATATTTTTTTTGTACAGAATGAATCTTATTCATTACTAATTCTGCACCATGAAAAAGTTCCTCGTCAGTTGGATTGTTTCTATCACTTAACGGGAAATATTCACTCAATCCGATGTAATCAAAATACTTCCAGAAAGAGAGTTTCGAAAATTCCGAACTCCAATTCGGTCCGTAAACTAATTTACCGCTATAAATCCTTCTAATTTTTTTTACCATGTTAATCCAATCTTCTTCATGTCCAACTGTAGCTTTGGAAAGTTCATTCCCGATACATAGAATTGGTATCTTATACATTTCGGCAAGTATCGCATAATGACTAATCCAGTTAAAATAATAATGGAAGAACTTTTGCCAGTCATTTTTATTGTTCATTTCAATATTCCCTGGCCAGCTGTTTTCACCTACATAAATTTGAGGCTTGAGTATTACATTCATATTTAAAGTTTTAGAAAGATGGGATAAATAAATCAAGCTTTCATCATTCTCAGCGCCGGCAAATTCCCAGAATCTTAATGGCACAGGTTTGCTTGCATCACGCATTGATGTAAAAGGAGTTATTGAGAAAGAGTTAGCTCCCAGACTCTCCATCTTTTCCACCGACTGTTTTGCTTCCCTGGATAAATACCCGTTGTAAATGTCATAACCCTCATGAGCGAAACAAAAGCCTTTTTGAAACTTAGGTATAGCATTAGGAAAGCTATTCTTATAATTTTCAATTTCCTTAAAATAATTAATTGATAATTTTGCTAAATACTTTTTCCACTCCCCTTCCAACTGTAAGCCATTACTTTTCCAACCCGTAAAATCTTTAATAAATTTTTCTTTCCCGAATTTATTAATTAGAAAAGAGACAAAACTTGCTGAGAGCGGATCCGTGAGAAAATATGAATCATATTCAAGCGAATAATTATCCAGCATCTCATTAAGCTCGGGCATATCACCCGATCGATAAATAAAGCTTGCCCAAAACTTATATCCTTCTTCCTTCCAATTATTTGAGAAATAATAAGACAATCCCTGTTCTAAAAAATTAATTTTAGCATCACCAAAATTCTTCCTAATTAAAAATAGAGCTGCTTTGGAAAAATCATTTCCGCTGATCCAATTATTAATTACTAAATCCACAGAGCTATCTCTATCATTAATATTTGAAAGCTGTGTGTTTCCCGTTATGAGACCTTTATCTTCAAAGTTATCAAAAATGTTGAAATTAATTTTAGGTGCATGAAAATTCTTTCCGAAGAATTGTTTTATATTTTTTAATGAAGCTTCATTAACTTCATCGATCTTTTTTATCTGTTGATAATCAATATATTTTGAATAAACTGTGTAACTAAAATTATTAGAAGGATTGTAAACCATTTTTTCATCTAAAAAATTATAAAATCTATTTTCATCAAGCACCCATTCACCCTTTGAATCTAACTTAAAGAATCCCATTTCTGAACATAATCCATTTTGTATAATCCTGATTTCACCGATAGCTCTTGTGCTGGGGATGTCATTTACATACTTATCTTCTATTCCTGAAATTATGTAGCATAGTTTTTTCTTGTTAAAAGGATTATAATAAAATAGATTTAATGTTGTTGAAGGATCTTTAAATGTCTGGTGATTAAAATAAAAACTTGAATCTGAAAATTTTATTGGAAGCTGTGTGGGTAGTTCTCTTAAAATTCTATTGGATTTATAAGTTCCAATAATGATAACAGAATTATTTTTTAATTCCGATAAAGTAACAGAAGTATCGGGAATGACTTTTAAACGAGCCCATCTAAAATTTTTTTGTATATCTTCTGCACTATTTAAATATTGCTGTGAGAAAGTAGGATTTGCAGCAGCATAAATTATTAATCCGCCGTTGTGATATAAATCTTCGTACAAAGAACGTCTGCTGAATTCTGAATTTTGGCTAAAACTGTCAAAATTACCGTAATTTTTAGGATTAACCGACATGTATGTTAGTACAAATACAATAATTGGAATTATATAATAAATTATTTTAATCTTGGAAGACATAGATATCTATCAAATGAGTTTTAGAAAATTTAGATTTCCGCTATGAAGGTATTTAAAGTTAAATATAAATGATCAATTTAAAACAACATCAGTCAAAATATGCTTTTAAATATTTTCCCGTCCAGGATTCGGAATTTTCAATAATTTCTTCCGGAGTGCCGATAGAAATAACTTTACCGCCTTTATCTCCGGCTTCAGGACCTAGATCAATTATATGATCAGCACATTTTATAATTTCCAAATTATGTTCAATAATTACTACCGAGTTATTTCTTTCAAGTAAAAGATTGAAACAATTTAACAGCTTAGAAATATCATCAAAATGCAGTCCGGTAGTCGGTTCATCGAAAATAAATAAAGTATGTTTCCTTTCACGCTGCGTAGTAAGATGTGCTGCAAGTTTAATACGCTGCGCTTCGCCGCCGGATAACGTATTTGAGGGCTGACCGAGTTTCAAATAACCCAAACCTACATCCGAAAGAAGCTGAATACCTTTAACAATTTTTTCGTTGCTTTTGAAAAATTCAACTGCCTCATTCACAGTCATATCAAGTACATCTATTAAGTTTTTACCTTTATAAGTGATTTCTCTAATTTCCTTTTTAAACCTGGTTCCGTTGCAGTCGTCGCATTCAAGATACAGATCGGCCAAAAACTGCATTTCAACTTTAATAAAACCGTCGCCTTGGCAGGTTTCACATCTTCCTCCCGGAACATTGAAGGAAAAGAATCCGGGTTTATATCCTCGTGCTCTAGCTTGATGCGTTGATGCAAATAGTTCTCTTATTAACTCATATGCCTTTATATAGCTTATAGGATTTGAACGAGGGGTTTTTCCAATTGGTGATTGATCAACTATCTCAATATCATCAATAAATTCTCCGCCTTTTATATCTTCATACTTCCCTATTTTAGGTGGAACTTTTCCTAAATACTTTGCCAAGCCGCCGTAAAGTATATCATGAATCAGAGTGCTTTTACCTGATCCGCTTACACCCGTAATTACAACAAATTTATTTAAAGGAATCTCAACATTAATATTTTTAAGATTATGTTCTTTTGCACCTTTTATTGAAATAGATTTTGTTCCTTCGGTTTTTCTTTTTTTCGGAATCGGTATTTCAAGTTTACCTGAAATATACTTCCCGGTTAATGAGTTCCTATTTTTCAAAATTTCCTCATAAGTACCCATTGCCATAATTTCACCGCCGTGTACTCCGGCTCTTGGTCCCATATCAACAATCATATCAGCATGTTTTATCATATCAGGATCATGCTCAACAACAAGCACGGTATTTCCAATATCTCTAAGATTCTGCAAAATATTTATCAATCTTGAATTATCCCGCGGGTGCAAGCCAATGCTTGGTTCATCAAGAACATATAAAGTACCGACAAGGGAAGAACCTAAAGAAGTAGCAAGATTGATCCTTTGAGTTTCTCCTCCGGAAAGCGAACTGCTCAATCTATCAAGCGTTAAATAACCGATACCAACTTCATTTAAAAAAGTTAATCTTTTAATAATTTCCTTAAGGACTCTTTCACCGACGAGCATATCATATTCGGATATTTTAAGATCTTTAAAAAATTGAAGCGACTGCTCAATTGGAATTTTAACAACGTCATAAATTGATTTTCCGCCAATTTTAACTTGAAGTGCTTCTCTTCTTAGTCTTGAACCTTTGCATGCATGGCATAAGGTATATCCACGATACCTGCTCAGCAAAATTCTTATATGCATTTTAAAAGTTTTTGTTTCAAGCTTCTCAAAGAATTTATCAATTCCAATATAGTCCCCAAAACCATTTTTAATCAATGAAACCTGATCCGAAGTTAATTTATTAAAAGGTACATTAAGCGGAATATTATATTGTTTTGCATTTCTAACAAGATCTCTTAAATGGCTGCCGTATTTTGCTGATCTAAACGGTGCGATTACCCCTTCAGATATTGTAAGATTAGGATTTGGAATTACCAAATTCATATCTACACCTATAACCCTGCTGAAGCCCTGGCAGACAGGACAGGCTCCAAAGGGATTGTTGAAAGAGAAAAATCTTGGTTCAGGTTCTTCGTATCTTATACCGCAGCATTCGTAAAATTTATTAAATTCTTTTTCTTCACCAGTATCGGCATTTATTAGTATAAGTCTGTCTTCACCCTCTTTAAATGTTACTTCAATGGCATCGGAAAGTCTTTCTCTTACTTTACCCTTTTGGATTTTAAATCTTTCAATTATTACACTTATTTTATCTTTTTTAGCAGGAATTTTTTCTTCTTCATTAAGATCAACTAATTTGTTCTTAAAATAAATTCTGAAAAAACCCCGTTTTTTTAATAAATCAATTTCTTCTTTAATGTTATGTCCCTCGTGCGTATGAAGAGGAAATCCCAAATAAAATTTTGAATCTTCCGGCTTTTCTTCAAGCCAATCCGAAACTGTTCCCGTGGTTGCTTTTTTAACTTCTTTACCGCATTCAAAACATATTGTTTTTCCAATTCTTGCAAAAAGTAATCTCAGATAATCATAAACTTCAGTTGTTGTTCCGACAGTTGAACGCGTATTTTTTGCACCGGTTTTCTGTTCAATTGCCACGGCTGGACTTATCCCCTGTATAAAATCCACATCCGGTTTATTCATACGTTCAAGAAATTGCCTCGCATAGGATGACAGACTTTCAACATAGCGCCGCTGACCTTCCGCATAAATTGTGTCAAAGACCAAGGAAGATTTTCCGCTTCCGCTCACTCCTGTAAAAACTATTACTTTGTTGCGCGGAAGCTCGAAGCTTAAATTTTTGAGATTATGCTCCTTAGCTCCTTTAATGATTATCTTTTTATTTTTTATGTTGTTGGAATTTTCTGCCATCTTTTAGAATTATTATTAAAACTTGGAACTTTAAATATACAAAAGAATTGATTCTTAAAGAGTTGAAAAAATTAGCGTGTGATTTAATCTAAGATTAAGATATAGAATGCGGAATACATTAACCTGCCTTTACAGAAAAGCAGGCTCTCGTTGTCCATTGATCAATTTATAACAGAAATTAATTATTTGTTATTCAATTAGTGAATTTGTCCAATCTATAAATTTATTTATGTGGAGAACTCAAAAATTTGGAAAACATTTCAAAAAATGCACCCGGATCTTTTAATGTTTTCAATTCATTCAATAGAACTTTTTTCTGTTCAGGGGTAAGAATGGATGCTGCTTTCCATATAGCATCAGAAGCCATATCCAATATTTTATTTATATTCTTTACTGCTTCTTCATGAAACTTTTTCCTAAGCTTCATATCCGGTTTTTCAGAAAGCATATTTTCGAATGCTTTTTTAAGCGAGCCTATAGCATTTTTCACTTTAGCTTTTATCTCATTACCGACTTTTACTTTTAATTTAGCCAACTCAATTAATTGTTCACTGCTGAATTTAAACGTTGTATCTTCTTTTTCCGAAACCTTAATAGATTTCCATTTCATTACCGTATCTTTAATTATAAGACCATTCTGAGAAATCATTTTTCTATTCTTAATTTTCAAACCGGTAAGTGAAGTTTCAACTGAATTCCAGTTGCCGAGTGTATATTTATATTCGTATTTCTTTCCATCAAAAACAGGGATAGTAAGCGAATATAAATCTTCATCTGTTTTATGCATTATGTACAATGAATCATGAGGATTCCAACCGTTGAATGAGCCGGTAAGAAATATCGAAGAATTTTTCTGCATACCTTCGGAAGGTGCTTTAACTTCAAATTTAACAGATGCAACCTGACTAAATGTTAAATTAAAACTAAGAATAATTAAGAAAAGACAAAAAAAGCAGCTTGATAATTTTATCATCTAAAAACCTGATTTTGTTTAAAGTAAATTTAATAAAAATTCGAGAGATGATTTTACCAATTTTTGGATTTTTTCAAACTTATTATATGTGCTAAGTGATGATTACAATGCCAAGCATAAAGTCCGATTGTTTCAGCTAAACTTATTTCCCGTCGCTGTTCCGGGTGGATATATGTTTTCGAAAGTCTTTCTTTAGTTAAAGACCTTAGAAGGACGACCCATCTTTCATGCAGGCTTTCAATCATTTTTAATGCAGGTTCAATTCGCATTTTACAATCGGCAAGCTCAGCCCATCGATCCTGAAAGTAAGGTTTTATAATTGGCTTATCTTCTGTTAATGCAAGTTTAAAACGAACTAAGCTGTTCATATGGCTGTCGGCGCAATGATTAACCAATTGACGGATAGTCCACCCGCCTTGTCTGTAAGCAGTATCTAACTGACTATCCGATAAACTTCCGACTTCCGCCTTTAATCTTTTAGGAAAAGACTCAATATCACCAATATATTTATCTACAATTTCTTTTGTAAAATTTTCAGGCTTCTCAAATTTCCCTATTGGGTATTTCAATTTATCAATCGACATTTTTTCCTCATTGAATTTAATTAATGATATACAACTATTCTTAATGGAATTAATATAATAAAAATCCGAGAGGTAAACGTATACCGGCTCAGAACATATTAGTAATTTTTATTTATTCACATGCCGAGTTGTGAATTAATTTCATATTAAAATTTTTCTAACTTTTCACGTACCATTTTATTGAAATTCTATCATTGTTTTTCCCCAGGGAATTATGGTCCCCTACCGACCATCTAATGGCTTGACGGTCTCCTATTGTGCTAACAATAAACATCCAGTAATATGAATCATCCTGGAAAGCCATTCTATCACCTTCAAAGTGACAACTTACCTGTCCATTATTCTGTGCATAAACGATATTATTTTTCACCCAAAGATAGTCAGCATTCGCAACTGAAGTAACATCTCCTTGTTCCATAACTACTCTAATAGGCTTACCGGTACGTACTGCATCAATCAAATTACTAAGGTTTCCCTGCAGGCATTTGCCGTCGTCCGTATTATAGTATACTAAATTCCAACTGCTATATTCATTTTGGTGCTTAGGCAGATCGGTATAAATTGTACACGAAGATAATAAAATCGGGAAGAGTATTATAAATATTTTTTTCATTTCATTCCTCTTTAAATTTTAATGAGAAAATTAATTTATTAATTGTTCTTGCTTACATCAAAAATGAAATAATCTTTAATATTTTTTTTGAAAACAAAAACCGCTGTATAGCCAATAATCCTAGGATAGTGATTGAAATACCCAGTGTATGCGCTCCAAACAATCCTATATAATTTATCATTATGTTAAAATCATTTAAGTAACCCAGAATAATTACGAAATAATTATTAAATACATCGTAAAATGGACTTAAAATGAGAAGCACTATTGTTAAACCAAAAAGAAATATACTTAGAAATTTAATTCTCTTTAAAATCACAAAGCCAATCATTAGTAAAATCAGATCCCTAAAATGAGACGTAAAATCTATGATGAATACCTGCATACAATGATTTAATTGAGCTAAAATGTAAGCATTACCAATTTCTCCTTCCCAAATTTAAAGAAATAACTAATAGTCATTTACCTTCAATCTTAATGTCCAGGCACCGACTAAATGACTCATCTCATGGAAAAAAACATAAGTTAAATAGCAGATTAAATAAATCAGAACAATATTTTTAACATATGTCTTCGTATTTCATTTATTTTTTTACAAAAGATTATTAAAGGAGGAATAATTATTACTGCAATTTGTACTGTAGATATTATATTGTTCATTAAATTAAAAGCCCAAAAACCTTAATTATCTCTGAATTAATTCTGTTAGGTCTTTTGTTAAATTCTGTTAGTTTTTAATTATATCGCTGTCTAGCAATGAATAAATTACACTGTCTTTAAATTCATTGTTGAAGAAATAATTTTCTCTAAAATATGCCTCTCTTTTGAAACCGAATCTTTCTAGTAATTTTATTGATGCCGTATTTTTCGGGTTTACGTTTGCCTCAATGCTGTGCAGTTTTAATTCTTCAAATCCGTATTTTATGACAGTACGAAACGTCTCCATCATAAAACCTTTTCCCCAGTTTTCCGGGCACAACGCATATCCGATTTCAGCTCTGCAATTTTTTGCATCAATCCTCCAAAATCCAAAATAACCGATGAACTTATTTGTAAACTTTTCTATTAATCCCCAATTTATCCCGGTACCTTTTTTAAATGAATCATCCATAGATTCTATTAATTTTATCGACTCGACCGAAGCAATCATTTTATAAGTGTCCATAAATTTCATTACGTCGTCATTCGACCTTATTTTAAAAATATCTTCAGTATCGGATGATAATATGCGCCGGTATATTAAACGAGAACTCTCCAGTGTCGGAAAACATTTAAATATATTTAGATTAATTTCCAATGATATTGAATTTCTTTTATCTTCTTATTAAATACTAGATAAGCAAAATAACTTTTCTATAATTTTAAAAGTTATGCTCCCATTTCACTTATATTTTTTCTGATTTCATCCAGACGAATTTTAGCATTCGAATCGGTCTTGAATAATTCTAATAAATCATTACATGCATATTCAGAACAATTCGCGCAATTTTCTATATCCTTCTCAATTGCACATTTCCGAATCTTACAATTTCTGCAGCCGAAAAAAATTCTTCCGCCTTCAGACTTACAGCCGTCACAATCATTTATGTCTTCGTATTTATAGTTTATTCCATAATGTTCTTTACATAAACTAATTACATTATTTATCATTTCTTGCTTTTTTGATTTATCAGTCTCTCCCGATGCTAAGTAAATAGTACAGTTCTTGCAAATTAAACCGCAATATGAAATTGTCTTGTTCATTCTATTTATATAGTTATATCAATTCAATCTTTTTTCTTTTCGATTTGTTCCCTAAAATGCTTTTATGTAATTACTTGTTTCCCAACTTTCTATAAAGCACTACTATATGTGAATAATTAAACTTAAAAATATTTTTATTTAAATACATAAAAAAGTAAGAGACAACATATTTATAATGCTATCTCTTTAGTAAATGTGCTGAAAAAATATTTTATCCGGCAATAAAATTTAAAAGTTTTATAATAAATAAACATTTAACCCGAAGCCAACCACTGAACTTCTTATATTCCAGCCTTTCGTATTTCCGGAATTATCAAGGCTATACGGCGTATAGTATGTTGTTGATGTAGTAGTGGAATTCTCATTAGTTGTTGTTGAACCCCATTGATACTGTAAAGATTCGTTATAATCCGCTCGCAGTGACAACCAGCTGCATGCAAACCATTCCACTCCGATTGATGCCGCAACTCCTGCTGCCCATTGAGTGTAATGATTATCGTATGAACTCATTACCCAATATCCGTGATTCCCCGTTTGGTATAAACGAGGGCTATCGTAGGCATACTTATAATAATTATATGAAACCGATGGACCAACCCCGGCATATAAATGAACAATACCGTTCGGGTTCATATACCATAAATATTGAAATACAAATGACAGATCAATAGATTTATTTGAGGTGCTTCCGGGAGCAGAGTTTAAGCTTGTATCTCCAATCGTTCCGGAACTTGAAGTTGGACCTCTGTTAGTACTTCCGTTAAGTGTTATTCCTCCTCTAATCGCACTATTTTTTGACAGCTGATATTTTGCGCCTATGGTTGAGCCCTGGAATGATGTAAGAGTAAAGTTGCTTGATATACCGAATTGCAAAGCCCAAATACCGCCTTTAAGTGAAGTACTGTCAACGTTTTGATTCTGAGCTTTACATGAAAATGAAAGAGTAATTATAAATGCAGCAAAAAGACAAATTCTATTTTTATACTTATCCATAAAAAATCTCCTTATAAAAGTTTAAATATTTTAATAATTATTGATCGATTAATTATTTTATTAAAAACCAAAGAGATATAAATTTCAGAATCAATTTAACAATTACCGGCTTTCATTTTATATTTATTTATTTAGATTAGCCCCCATAGGTGTCTTAGTGCAGCTACAAATTTCCCTACATCATCTTATTTGGCTTCGCATTATAAGTATAAGTAAAATTATAATTTTTAATATATTAAAGCATAAAATATTGAAAATGATTTTTAATAATCATTTATTTTCTATTTCATCATAAAATAAATATGGCACCTCATTTATTATCTAAATAATTAATTGCGTACTCCAACTGCTTATCGTGACCGTTTGCAATATCTTCTGCTGTTTGAGTTACTAAAATATCAGGCAGTACGCCGTTCCACTCTATCATTGTACCATCTAATCTTGTAAAATAACCTACAGCTATTCGTAGTCCCTTCCCGCTAGGCAAGGTAAATATCTCATTGGTTCCGCCGCCGCCTCCTGTTGTATCTCCAATTAATGTTACGTTTAATGACTGCCTTAATAATTCAGGAAACATTTCGGCTGCACTAAAGCTAGCTCCATTAATAAGAACTGCAACAGGCTTGTTAAACCCCGAAGGATTTGCAGGATTAATAACATCTCTTCTTTCCTGTCCATAATAAAACCAGGTATCATTTATGGGGTTTTCAATAAGATATGAAATAATAAAGTCTGCAGAATTTGAATTGCCGCCCTCATTATTCCTAACATCCACAATGACTCCTGCAGTATTACGGAAATTATACATAATTTTACTAAAATCTTTATACCATAATTTATCTCCATCGGAGAATGTAGAAATATAAACATAGCCTAAGTTATTTTGAGTTATACCGTAATCAAAATTATTTTCACCGGAAAGTTTCAAAGGTTGACTAAAATATCGACTTACTACATTTGAACTAAAAGTTTTTCTATCAATATCTCTTGGCCAATCATATGTTACTACAGGAAATCCGCCCTGGGTCATAATTTCGATATGGCCGTCCTTAAGTTGACGAAACATTCGATATAATACATTAAATATCTGATCTCCCTCCGCAGCTTCGGCGTTGGGTTTATACTTTACATATAAACTATCCCAGTTAATATTTTTAAATTTAAAAAAAGGATAATACTTTTCAGCAATTTGCCAGGCTGAATTGAAGTCTTCCATATTCAAATTTGAATCAGGTTCATTTACCAGTAACTTGCTGCATCCGGTGAAAACAACAATGAGTAAAAATAAAATTATATAGAGTCGTTTCATTTTTAAAAAGAATAAGTTAAGGATAAATTGAAGTCGTCTTTTGCCGAAATAAAAAAGTCCCATGCACTAATTCTAACAAAGCCGAATCTGTAGCCTGCTTTCAAAGAAATATTGTTAAACAATCTGTATCTAACCGCTAAATCTAATTTATAACTTAAACCTGAAAATGCAGTAAGAATTTTCATCATCGAAGTATTCGTATTTCTAGGATCAATAAATTTACCCCCCAATGATAAGAGGCTGGAGTACATATTTCCTTCAAGCTGCCATTTTTTACTAAGCGGCATTACCATATCTAGTCTCGCTCCGGCTGAAAAGAGAAATGCGGCAGAATATGCATCAAATATTGCACCTCTGGCAACATCCTGGGTTCTAAAGTGAAAAAATAATTCGGGTGCAGGTCCTAAATAAAACCTTGCGCTATGATTAAATATATATAGATCACCAATTTGATAAACATATGCAAGATCTAAAGCGGCTTCGATAATATTTGCAGATATATTGTAATTTTTAACTTTTGCTGAATTAATTATATCGAATGATAAATGAAAACCGGATGAGTCGTTAATTTTTGTCCAGTCTAACATAAAAGAGGGCGAATTCCCCGTATATCTCTCTTGGGAAATAAATTCATCTTTAACTGCCAACAAATTTATACCTGTATTTAAAGTAAGGCCGTTATCAAAATATCCTTTGAAGGGTGGTAATTCCTGTGCTTTAATGCTAAACGAGGTTAATAATAATACAAATGCCAAATAAGTAAAATATTTTCTCATTTTAATTCTTTATAGATATCGTCATAATTTATTCAATAACTATTAACCAGGCTAACAGCTTTCACATAAGTATTTTTAGTATTATCATATTTATTCCGATTTGCCCCTATGTGTGTCTTAGTGTGGCTACGAAATTCCCAGCATTTTATATCGTGGCTAATTATGTTTAATTAAAGATAGGAATAATTTTATTCAGTTTCAGAAAAAAGTCTTAAAAATCCTTCTTGGGGAAAATAAATGAGTTATCTTTCTTAAAATTATTAAAAGAGCAGTTTTTTCTTGTTTGAAATATAACCTCAGTTATTCAGTCAGTAGAAATAAATTCCATATACTGTCATCATGTGCCTGTCGAAATATGATGTTCCAACTTCGACAGGCTAGCTCTGAACTATTGAATTATATTAATATTATTATTCTCTTCCAAAAACTAGTCAATATTAATGCGATAGTATGTATCCTTCAACTTGTCCAAGAATCGGCGGCAGGAACATATTGATAAGCATAATTTAATGTTGGCCCATTATAAAAAGATTTTGCCCTGCCTCCGAAAGTTTATATTTTCCCGCCTGCTTCTGCTTCAGTTATGCTGCATAATTTTACGCGAACTTTATTTTTTTATTGCCCATTTATTTGCTTAAAGATTATATTCTTTCACTACATCAGAAAAAGTTGATTCATCAGAACTACCAATAAGATAAATTTTTTAATTTACCTTTGCACTGCAGAAAAATCCTCTTGCATAGTTCCTATTAGTTATTGTAATCCATTCGTTTTCATTTATCCGAGTATTTCCATCTGTAGATGAAACCGGATTATTTTTAAGGTTGGAAGATATAAATAATAAACAACAGAAAAACAGAATTTCCTTAAACATTTTTCTTCCTCCCTTTTGATAATAAACTCTAAAATTCTGATTCTATTTTAAAATGAAAATCCTTTCTATTGAGAAGTTGGAGTATACTCTAGCACACTTTTTAAAATTTGTTGTGCCCCAATACCACCGGAAATTCCTCCAAAAATAAAAAATTTATTATTAAAAGCACTAGACACAAAACAACGTCTATAAGATGGCATGGATGCTCTTATTGTCCAGTTATCATTGTTAAAATCGTATTCATTTAAATCTTTTAGCTCGATATTATCAGATGTAAATCCGCCACAGATATATAATTTACCGTTTAGTATTGCGGAACCATGTCCAATTCTAGCTTGCGGAATATCTTTCATTGGAGCCCAAGAATCATTCAAAGGTTCATATATGTCAAAATTGGGATACGCAGTTCCAGCTGCATCAGTTGATGATGTTCCTCCTCCAATTACATATATCTTGCCGTTATATACATTAGATGTAGAATATGCTCTTCCTATTTCTAGACTTGCTTTAGCCATCCATGTGTCGAATATCGGATCATACATTTGGACGAGAAAAGAGCCATAGAATCCTGATGTAGAACCCCCAATTATGTATATTTTTTCGTTGATAACTGAAGCTGCCATAAATGCCCTTGGCCCAGGCATATCTGCTTTTCTTGTCCATGAATCGGTAGACGGATCATATAAGTATGTATATTTTAATGTTGTCCCATTAAATAAATCTCCTGTTCTTCCACCAAAAACATATAATTCTCCATTTAATTCTACTGCTACTTGACCAAAAATTTTTCCAGGCATCTTATTCTTCATTGTCCATGTATCTGTATCAGGGTCATAAGATTCTACATCATCGGAGTTATGACCTGATAAATCTTTTATACCTCCAAAGAGATATATTTTCCCATTTACTTCGGCTCCACATAAATATGCCCTTGCGGTAGGCATACTGGTTTTTTCGACCCACTTATTTTCAGTTGTCTGTTGATTATCTCCGCCAGAAGATACGGGATTATTTTTATGGCAGGAAGTTATGATTAGTAAAAAACTGATTAAAATAAATTTTATAAACATTTTCTTTGCTCTATTTTTACTTTCAACTAGTTAAATTTCAACTGGTAATGAACTAATGCGATTGAATATAACCTTCTACTTGTCCAATATAAGTAGTCTGATTATACTCTTCTGTAATGAATAACTGCATCCCTTGAATATCGCCTCCTTTGCCTACTCCTGTCATTTTAAAATAACCGATACCATTTTTACTAAAACCATTCCATTTAATTTCCCATACTCCGTTCACATTTTGATCCGGAACTATTGTACCGGGTTGTAAAATACCGGTACCATGTACAGGGCCTTCGCCGTTCTCATCGAAAGAACTACTGCCGATTATATGAACCATTCCGGTAACACGCGGATCAGTTGCATCTAAGTAATCCCAGCCGTCAAGTCCTTTGCCAACCAACCGCTTACCGTTATTTATAATATCACCAAAGCTATTTACATAAGGTGTCGGATTATCAGTTCCCGTAAAATAAGTTACGATCGCTTTGTTTAAAGTCTGCGGGAGTGCAGCTTGGTCTGCGGGAGCTATTGGCTGCGATTTTTCAGAGCAGCCGATGAATAAAAATCCAGCAAGAGTTAATAGGACAAAAAAACATTTTAGATTTTTCATAATATGTTACTCCTCGATAATTTTTATTTTATTAATAACTCTTTAGCGGAAATAAATTTTTCAAATGATAATTGATTAAAGAAGTAGGATGCAGCAAAATACCTCCACTAAATGATAAAATTGTTAATACAACAATAAATCCCCTTAGAGCTTTTATCTACCAATTTTGTGGAAATCAAGACCAATTTTGTCTTTTATGCAGGAAAACTAAAAGTTGATTAATGCTTTACTAAGTTATTATGGTATTGGGATGGATTGATTCCGAATTGTTTGTGGAAACATTCGGCAAAGTATGAAGGATTATTAAATCCAACCTGCAAAGCTATTTCGGAAATATTCCCAGTCTTATGCTCAATCAATTTTGCAGCTTTGTTAAGGCGGATTCTTTTTATTAACTCGTTTGGCGGCTCGCCTGCTAATGCACTAAGTTTTTTATGAAGCAGCGATCGGCTCATAGCAAGGTTATCTGCAAGTACTTCAACACTAAAATATTCGTCAGATATAAATTGATTTATTATTGCAACTACATTCTGTAAGAACTTTTGGTCAATTGCAGTTATATTTTTATCATCAAAGGTAATATCATATTTCTTAAAATGCTCATGTATCCTTCTTCTTTGTTCTAAAAGATTTTTTATTCTTACTTTTAATTCCTGTGCTTCGAAAGGCTTCATGATATAATCATCTGCACCTGTTCCCAGTCCTTCAATCTTATCCTTGAGAGTTGCCTTGGCAGTTAATAATATAACCGGTATATGGCTGGTCCTTGAGTCGTTTTTAAGAAGATTACACAACTTTATTCCGTCCATTTTAGGCATCATTATATCACTTATAATCAAATCGGGAATTTCATCAAATGATTTGGAAAGCCCTTCCTCACCATTAACCGCTTCAATTACTCTGTAATAGTCAAATAAAATTTCTATTATATATTTTCTTACATCAGAATTATCTTCAATAACTAATAACAGAGGTTTATTGTAATTTTCTAATGATTCCAAATAGTTATTTTGATTACTCAATTTGCTTATCAAAACAGAATCGTCTAATAATGGAGGGAGCTTATTATTTTCTTCATTTTTAATTTCTTCATAGACCTGTTTATTTAAAATTTCTTCAGACAGCAGATATTCTCTTCCCAATGGAAGAAATATAGTGAAAGTTGAACCTTTATTTTCCTCGCTTTCGACCATCAATCTACCTTTATGAATCTCTACCAATTCTTTAGTTAAAGATAATCCTATACCTGTTCCTTCATACTCCTTAGATAAGCTGTTATCAACCTGGTAGAACCGGTCAAATATTTTACTAAGGTGTTCTTTTGATATTCCGATCCCATTATCTGCAACAGCAATCTTTACAGCATCAGGAATTAAGACTACGCTGACATTTACAGAACCTCCATTAGGTGTGAATTTAAGTGCATTCGATAAAATATTACTCAGAATTTTGTCTATCTTTTCTTCATCAACAAATAAAATTATATCCTCTTTTTTCGAAATAAAATTAAGAGAAATTTGTTTTTTCTCGGCAAATGATTTGAACGAAAATATAATTCTCTTTATTAGAGGCACCAGGTTCAGTTCGGAAGTTTTCAACTGCATTCTGCCTGCTTCAATTCTAGAAATATCAAGAAGCTGATTTGCAAGTCTGTTTAATTTTTTTGCATTTCTATTAATTAGTTCCGCTTCTTCCTTTATTTTATCATCATTTGTCCTATCAAATATTTGTTTAGAAGGCCCAAGTATAAGCGTCAAAGGCGTTCTAAATTCATGGGAAATGTTTGTGAAGAAATGGTTTTGCAGTTGAATTATTTCCGATAACTTATCCTGAGCAGCCTTTAATTCAATGGTTCTTTCATCGACTTTCGCTTCCAAATTATTTTTATAATCTGTAATGGCTCGTAAAACTAATGAGTCATGTATTGAAATATTAATTATTGGGAGTAAATGATTCAGCAGTTCATCTAATTCAGTCATATCCTGATTAATTTTAGGAAGAATAATCAATTCGCCGATTTTTTCATTTTCTATAATAATAGGATGATTAATTTGATTGGCAACTGTTTCCAGAATACCATTTGAAGCTTCTATTTCATAGGTATTCCTCTCAATATCTTTATACAATGTTATTTTTGCAAACGAAAGACCGGCATCATTTACTAAAACTTTGGTAATTGTATTTAAGGATGTAGCTATATCAATATTTTGACGGATTGACTTTGAAATATTATATGCTGTAGTAAGTTGAGTAGTTTGTCTTTGTAAAAGTTTCTTTGATTCTTCTAATTTGCTGTAATTATTTGAAAGCTCTTCATGTGATTCTGTTATGTCAATAAAAGCTTTTCTGATATTAAATAACCAATGTATCTGCTTTTTTAATCCAGTGAAAAATCCTTTCTCGTCCCAAGAAACTAAATAAACACCACCATTTGGTAAGATGGATAAATCAATTTTTAGTCCTTTTATTCTTGCCTGCTCCCCAATTTGATCCCAAAGTCCTTTACTCATATAAAACCATTCAGGGCAGTGTTCATAACCGGGTTTAAGATAAATGCTCATTTTATACTTATTTTTCTCAACGATTTCCCAATCCTTATTGAAGCAAGAAAACAACGGATCTAAAACTGCGCTTTCTGCTTTTAATAGTGGTTTCCGCATAATTTTAGCTATTTTACTTGAGGAAAAAAATAAGAATGCAAAGATGTATCCTTCTATATAAAGCATATCTTTTTGTAGTTCTTTACCCATTTGTTCAAAATCGGCAAGCCTAAAGTATGGTCTTATGTTTTCAATTATTGTACAAAAAACACGCCATTCAATACGTTCATGCTTGTTTAATAAATATGTAAGATCATAAGGAACCCCCTCCAATATTTTATTTAAATTTATACCCTTATACTTTACATAATTAAATATGGAAGATAAAGGTTTACAGGAAACTTCTTTTTTTATATGAATGTCAGAATTTGTCATAATTTTGCAGTAGATAAAATTTATAGGGCGATTACAGAACTTTAATCTTTAACTGGAAAATTATTTATAAGGAATGTAAAGTATCACAAGAATAAGAAATATAGTCTCGCGCATCACCCTTTTAAATAGCAAATGCTATTTGATAATTTAACATTATTTTTAGAATAAAATCAATTACACTATGATTTTTCTTGTAAAAAAAGATAATGACTCAGTTTTTTACTTAATTAATGCGGGGTTCTAGATACAAATTTTAAAATGTTGTTTAGAAAATTCTCTCTTTCCCCATTTGTCATTAAGGCATCATACTGCCCGATTGCTCTTTGCAGACTCAAATATCCAATAAACAAATCATATAGAGAATTTGCAGATACCTGTTGTGCATTTAATGCCGATGATTGTGCGTCCAGTAAAGACAAAATAGATACAGCGCCGCTTGAGTAAGCATTAGAAATTATCTTTAACGTTTTTTCGGAAGCATCCAGCTGTATTTTTGATTGGTTGATACCAAAATACTTAGCTTTCAGGTTTTCCATTTCACCTCGTATCCCCAGGGCTATTTTATCTTCCAAAGATTTTTCCTGAAGTTTTATCTGCTGAAGATCAAGATCAGTCTGTTCAATTTGTGCGGTAGTTCCCATTCCGTTAAATAAATTCAACGACAGATTTATTCCGATGTTCCAATCTACATCGTTAGGCAGAGGAACAGAGAAACCGGAAAATATTTGTCCGATATAAACCGGAATATCAGGTGAAATCGTTGATGGAGGCTGTGGAATATTAATGCTGAACGGTGATTTAATTTCGGATTTATAAAAAGTTTTTGTTATACTGCCGAAAGCAGCTGCGTTGGGAATAAAACGTGACAGCTTTATTGAAGTCAAATATCTTTCTTTTGCATCTATAATATTTTTCAGCATTCCTAAGTCTTTTGATTTTTCTATACCGTAGTTGACAAGAAAATCCGTAAGTAGGTCATAGCTTAACGGGTCTTCAAGGAGTTTCTGAAATTTTTCCTTGCAGATTAACTGTGTTTCATTTTCTAAAGTTACATCCTTAACATTAATTAGGTAAATCAAAGGTATGTTTAAAATCTGCTTTAATGCTAACTGAGCTTGATTCATTTGGGCCTGGACATCCATTGCGCTTTTTCTTAAACCCGAAAGTTCGGCTTCCCATCGTAAAGCTTCTTCCGGACCGGCTGCACCTGTTGATTGACGATTCTGTGCAATTTCAAGATTTACTCTCAATAATTTTAAATTCTCAAGCAGTATATAATAAATTTTTCGAGCGCGTAGATAATTAAAAAATAATTTAGTGCCGTCCAGGATGGTTGATTGTTTAAACGCTTCGGCTTCATTCTTCTTCGAATCATATAAATAACTTTGAATATTCAAATTAGCAAGAACAGGTTCAGAGAATAGAACCTGGGATAATTCAGCGGTTCCGAAAATTTTATTTTCCGGCTGAGATCCTGCTAGTGCACGGTCCTCATCTATTTTTAACCCGGTTATCGAGAGGTCAATTTTGGGAAACAAATTTGAACGGGCAATAGGAATGTACTGATAATTTGCCGCCAATTCTTTTATTTTTGCAAGCACATCAAGATTTTCATTATTAATTTTTTTAATTATATCTTCTAAAGAATAAGTCGGTGCATTTTTATATTCGGCAGAATCTTTTTGAATAACTTCTGCTTCAAGCAGCTCACTCCATTTGGGTGAAACACCTACATCAAAAGCAGTTTGAAGATTTATAAAAGTTCTTTTTGAAGCTGAAAAATTGACATTTAGATTTCCGGGATCTTCGCCCAGCATTATTCTTTGAATAATCAGTGCGATACGCCTTGCTAACCTAGGGAAGATGTCCGGGTTGGCAGCAGCCATAACACCGTCTTTTACATCTGTTTCACCCAGGAAAGAAAATGTGGGCAGGCGTTTTTCCGTTAATCCTTTTACCAGTTCTTTGAACTTTGCACGGTTCATTGGAAGCACTTCAAGATATACTGCATCTGTATTTTCCGGTATCGAATTTAAAAACCCCTGAACATTGTCGGCTATACTCATTCTCTTAACTTTAATTCCGAATTCTTTGCTTAATTTTTCATCTTCAGGTATAAATCCTTTTAACTCAGCCCGGTAATATTTACTGTGCACCATTACAAGATTTTTGAAATTTACTAGATCCTTAAAAATTCTGATATCTCTTTCAAAAGTACCCGGGAAAGTTAAATAGCAAAGATTTTTTACACCGCTTGTTCCGTTAACGTTTTTTATTCTCTGTATTACCGTATCAAGGATAACAGGCGCAATTACAGGTTTAGGGAGGCTCGTTCTATGTGTTAGGTCGAATGAAGCGAGAACACCGTAACCGATTACAATATCTACCTGATCATCGGCAAGTAATTTGTCATTCAATTCTGAAACTTTCTTTAATGTCCAGTTCCCAATTAATATTTTTTCTTTGGGAATTGATATTGCTGCCTGTTGTGATAAAGCGTCTTTTAATTCTTTTTCAAGATTATTCAGAACCGATTTATTTAAATCCCATTCGCCGTCAACAACAATCCCTATTGTTACATTCCCTTTTAAAGTTTTATTTTGAGAAAAAACCGTACCGCATAATGAAATAAACAAAATGAATATTAAAACTTTCTTTTTCATATCTTGTTCCGGGATTTTTATACGTTTTATCAAATATTATGTTTTAATTATAATTTTATTCTATGTTTCGTGTAGATAGAATGATGAATGTTTAGTTATCATTTCAAATAAGCCTTTCCCTTTACAAGAGAAAGGTGCGGATCGGGTTCAATTAAATACATATAAAAAAATAATAGAAATTTTTTAATTAGATTTTCAAATCTTTGCTATAAATATTTCTTCATCCAATAAAACCATTTTACCGGAAAAGGGTTATTGAATAAGCCTGCAAACCCTGTTTTTAATTTTTCTACTTTAAGATAAACCACCGGCACTACGATAAGAGTAAGAAACATAGAACTTGTTAATCCTCCGATTAACGCCCATGCCAAACCGTTTTTCCATTCAGAACCTGCACCGGTTGCTACAGCAATAGGCAGCATACCGAATACCATGGTAAGCGTAGTCATAAAAATCGGTCTGATACGTGAGTTGCCTGCTTCAATAAGTGAATTATGTAACGATAAACCGTTTAACCTTTGATCGTTGGTTCTATCAACAAGCAGAATTGCATTCTTTGCCACAAGCCCGATCATCATTATAACACCAAGCATTGAAAAAATACTGAGCGCATTTCCCGAAAGCGCAAGCGCTGCAAGAGCGCCGATCAAAGCTAGCGGGATTGAGAAAAGCACAACGAACGGGTAGATAAAAGAATCAAACAGCAGAACCATTATGAAATAAACAAATGTAATAGCAGCGAGTAAAGCCAGCATTAAAGAATCCATTCCTTCCGATCTCATTTTCTCATCGCCCTCTAAAGAAATTCTTGTTCCGCCGGCAGCATTATTATTAAACTCTTTTAAGAACTGAGCAACAACCGTCCCGTTTGGTATGGTGCCGTCTGTAAAGGCTGAGACAATAGCAGAAGGATTTCTATTTTGTCTTTCAAGTTTTGTCGGACCTGTAGTTTGATAAATATCTGCAAACTGATCTAGTTGTATCTGTTTTCCTATTGCATTGGTAAAAAATAGGCTGCCGACATCACTTACATTTGAACGGTTAAATTTATCAATCGCAATCCTGATGGGATATTCATAGGATCCTTCTCGGTATTTTGAATCATCATTCCCGGTAAGCGCAACCTGCAGTGTTGTACCGATATCCATTACAGTCAAGCCGAGTTCTGCCATCTTCTGACGGTTAATATCAATTCTTGTTTCGGGATTTCCTTTTTCTGATGAAAATTTTATATCCGTTATACTTTCTGTTTTTCTCAATGCCGAAGCTACATTTTCCGAAGTAGTGAGTATGGAATCAGTACTTGTACCGTTAATAAAAACTTGTATCGGCGCTTCGCCTGATTCACCGGTTATGCTTAATTGACTTACATACAATTTTATTCCGGGGATCAATCTTGTTTTATTTTTAATTTCCTGGATAACTTCGTCTGTTGATTTCTTCCGGTTTTCCTTTGGTATTAATGTAACTACAAGTTCAGATTCATTGTTAAGAATTTGATTCTGCGGACCTTTGCCTACATTTGCCAGTATTTTTTTTACTTCCGGAAATTCTGCAATCTTTCTTTCTATCTGCTGCGAGACTTTATTCATTTTCTCAAGTGTTGAACCAGGAGGTAATTGCAGCTCAATTCCAAATTCCCCTTGATCAGACTGCTTCATGAACTCACCGCCTATTAATCCGACTGCTGGAAGTGCAACAGCAGCAAAGAATAAGATTGTAGCAAGTCCTAACACTTTACCTTGGTTGTTTAGTGACCATTTAAGTAAAACAAGGTATTGGGCGGAAATGGATTTAAAAATCTTTTCGAATCCAATTCCGATTTTACCAAGCAGACTTTTTGATGATATACTTTCCAGCTTGGAAAACCGCGAGGCAAGCAATGGAGTAACTGTAAATGAAACAAAAAGACTAGTTAATGTTGAAGCGGTTATTACAATTGCAAACTCTCTCATAATGTCACCTATTAAACCGGAAACTAGAGCAAGGGGGACAAATACAACAACATCTACAAAAGTAATTGATACTGCGGCAAAACCGATCTCGTTTCTTCCGCGAAGCGCAGCTGTGGCTTTATCTTCTCCTTTCTCCAGGTGATGATGAATATTTTCTAGTACAACTATAGAATCATCAACTAAAATTCCGATAACTAACGACAAAGCCAGAAGCGTCATCAGGTTCAATGAAAAATCGAAAACCCACATTGTAACAAAAGCAGCCGTTAACGAAGTAGGTATTGCTACCATAACAATTACAGAATTTCTAACGCTGTGGAGAAAAAGGAACATGACTATAGCGACTAATATTATTGCCATCAGCAGATCTTTTTCAACATCACGTGCAGCATCGAGTGTAAAGAGCGATTGATCGTGTGCAATATCAAATTTTAAATTAATACTTGAGTATTGTTTTTCAAGTCTTTTAAGTTCCTGTCGGACGTTACTGCTTACTTCGACGGCATTCCCATCCGCTTGTTTAAGTACTGCAATACCGATTGACGGAATTCCATTTATTCTGCTGATAGTTTTAATCTCGGCAATTCCGTCTTCAACATCGGCAACATCTTTTAAACGTATTCTGCTTCCTTCATGAGAAGAACCGACAACCAGATTTTTTAATTCTTCAAGTGATGAAAATTTACCTGCAACTCTCACAA
This sequence comes from Ignavibacteriaceae bacterium, assembly GCA_046705645.1. GTDB lineage: Bacteria > Bacteroidota > Ignavibacteria > Ignavibacteriales > Ignavibacteriaceae > FEN-1297. Next base: position 32,665 of record JBJKQE010000303.1, read on the forward strand.
CAAACTGCCGGTTTTCACCCTGTATTTTGCCTGTTGGAAAATCTAGGTTAGATGAATTTACCGCATAAACAATTTGCGCAATAGAAAGGTTATATGCTTCAAGCTTAGCTGCATCAAGGTTTATTTTTATTTCTCTTTCCTCTCCGCCAGTTAAATTGATTAATCCTACTCCGTCAATCCGTGCTATAGCCGGTTGAATTTGATCTTTTATTAATTGGTAAAATTCGCGTGAAGGTAAATTTGAAGTTGCGCCGATTTGAAGTACCGGAGTTTCCGCTAAAGAAATTTTCTGGAATACAGGAGTTCGTATACCTTTGGGAAGTAAAAGTGAAATTTGATTAACCCTTCTCTGCGCCTCCTGAAGCGATGCTTCCACATCCGCATTCTTTTTAAACTCTATACTGATTACAGAAACGCCTTCATACGAAGAAGAAATTATTCTTTCAACTTTTTCCAGACCTGACAATGCATCTTCCATAGGCTTTGTTACGCTGTTTTCAACTTCATTGGGTGAAGCGCCGGGATAAACAGTACTTACAATAACCCAAGGAATGCTTATGTTGGGAAGCAGCTCGTACCTTAATAAAGAATAACCGAACAATGCCAGTATTGCCAGCGCCGAAAAAATTACAATAACAAATGAAGGGCGTTTTATTGAAAGTTCTGTCAGTGTCATGGTTCATCCCGCTTTATTTAATTATAACTACTTTCGAATTATCTGATAAATTATTCTGACCATTTGTCACTACAATTTCATTTTCATTTACCCCGGATAAAATTTCAAGAAATTCGCCTGAGGATCTTCCGACAACGACACTTTTTAATTTTGCCGTTTTATTTTCAACAGTATAAACACGTGCATCCTTAATACTGCCGATTAAAGATTCCCTAGGCACAACCAGGCATTCCGCCGTATTTTCGGAAGTGAAATTCACTCGGGCAAACATTCCCGCTTTCAAAGGATGCTGATCGCTGTTGGGAAGCTTTACTTCAACAGGGTATGTATGTGCCTCATCCGCCTTGGAAGCAATATTATCCACCCTTCCATAAAAAGTTACTCCGGGATAAATATCTGTTGTTATCTCAACCTGCTTACCGGTTTTAATTTGAAACGCATCTTTCTCGGAAACATTTAACGCAACCTTCAAAGTTGAAATATCTACAATGTTAGCAACGGGTGTTCCAATGTTGACCATTGCCCCTTCATTTACCATTCTTTTATTTATCGTACCGGAAATAGGAGCTTTTATTTTTGTATCATTTAATTGTTTTCTCGCTAATGTAAGCTGACTTTCTGCTGCTTTCATTCCCAGTCTTGCCAAGTCAAGCTGTGCTGCCGAAATAGAATTTTCCTGGTACAGCGTTTCGCTTCGTTCAAAATCCCTTTTGGATTTTAGGAAATTGATTTCCGCCGAAGCAAGATTCGACTGCATAAGAACATCGTCTATCTGGAAAAGAACGGTGCCGCTTTTAACATAATCTCCGACTTTAATTTTAACATCAACTACAAGTCCCTGCGCTTCGGAAATTACATTAATATCGTTACTGGCATTTACAACTCCGATTAACGAGATTGTATTTACGAGCTTCATTTTTTTAACTGCGGTAGTCGCTACCGGCGTGTCGCCGTATGACTGCTTTTCCCCAGACGGATTTTCCTCACTTTTGTTTAAAAGGAGAAACAGCACTGCAATAATTATAACCAATATTGTTATCGTTACAAATGATCTTTTCATAAAATCACCTCATTGTAGGATGAAAGAATAACCGGCATATTTTTCAGTTGTGTCCCAATATGTTCACCTAGGTCATGGTTCAACTTCGTTCACCGTGACAAATGTGATCGAATTATCATCCCGAGCGGACTTGTCTGCCTCAGGCAGAGTCGAGGGATTATTTATAAGTCAATAATCTCAGTAAATTAGGAAACAACTGAATATTTATTTGAACATCAAATTTGCTGTAAGAAATAATTTTAGTGAAATTGAAGAGCCCCTTTTTACAGCATCCCGACTTATTTTATTAGTTAAACTAAAATTTAAAAGTCATAATTTCAACAGGAATTTGAAATAATACTGTTTTATAGTTAGTTCAATTTGAAGTGATTGTCAGGTTAGCAAGTTTTGAACGAGTAAACCCAACCAGTTAAACATGTAAAGATGTCTGAAAAACCAAACACTATTCAGTTATTCTTACCTGCCAGTTTTAATGCAGCAAAAAATTAATTTTCTCAAAATTTTAATATATAAGCTAATTGCGAAACCGTCTTATTACAAAATTTAATTATTGAGAAATCATAATTCCCGTTAGGGATGGAATTATTTTAACTAATATGAAAAAAACAGAAAAGTAAAATCCCGTAGGGATGAAATTATTAACCGGTTTTTATTTTTCTTCCCTATGTCTCGCTTAAAAAGGTGTAATAATTTTCTACTCTCCCATTCTATTTTAGTCAATCCATTTAAATAGATATTTTTCGTTGTATTCGACTTCAAAATTTTTTTAATAACTTTAAATATTCTTCTTTAAATGTTTTTTTCTTATGGTGCTCTTCTTGATTCAAAATATATTTTATTACTTTATCTATCTGTGAATAAGAATATGAAAACGCGCCGAATCCTGATTGCCAATTGAAATGACCGTGGAAAAATTTTTTATCATTTATCCAACCCGAAGAATATGCTTTTACATCTTGCAACAAATCAGATACCGATTGAGAGGGTTTCATACCCACAAATATATGTATATGATCTTCAGTACCGTTGACTGCTAAAGGCTTGTGATTATTGTTTTTAATTATACCGTAGATATATTTAAATAATTCGTCTTTCCAGATTTTTGATATAAGACAGGCGCGATTTTGTACGACGAACACTCCCTGAATATATATTTGCGTATATGTATTTGCCAAATTCAACCTCTTTATTATTATTTGTTATTACATCCCTAAAGGGATTCAACTTTGCCTTCTTTTTAGCTTTTTAAAATAATCATCGCCCCTATTGGGGCTCGCATAAATTATATATAAGTAAAACTCAGCATTATGTGGGGTAATCCGTTAGTGTGAAAATTTTTGTGAGATTTTAGAACCCCTTTTTACAGCATCCCGACTTATTTTATTGGTTAAACTAAATTAAAAAATCATTTTATTAAGAAAAATTTGAAATAGCAACCAGAAAGCTTCGATCTTAAATTAGCAAAAATGGTAGTTTAAAAATTATTCAAAATAATTCTATCAATTCATGTTGGCCCTTATAGGAGTCTTTTTGCAGTTATAATTTTCCTGCCCTCTTACTTTGTATCCAATTATACACAAAAAAAGTGAAGATATTTTTAGTTAAATGCAGAAAAAAATACTTTTACTGTATTTATCACTACTCGGGGATTAAATCAATTTAAATGTACTTAATAAATTAAAAGCATGGATGAATGATTGCATGGATGCATGGATTATTATTTTCTCAGGCTGTCACGAACCATTTCTTGATGGAAGCATTTAATACCTTCTTATGCATTATATGATTAAATAAAGTTAAAAATTGTCTTGGTGCCGTTATAATTTTCCTCCTTTCTTACGTCGTATCTAATAATACGCTGATAAATGTAAAGATACTTTTATTTAAATGCCGAACAAATCTCCTCAGCATTATTGATTTATCTCCGCAGCCTCTTTCGGTTTCTGTTATTTGCAGCGTTTCATATTTTTATGCCGGCAGACAAAATTGATATTTCCAAATCACGTCCTCCGTCCGGCCCAATCCCGTATCCGATTTCCAAAGCCGAAATAAAGCCGCTTTCCACTTTAAAACGAATCGGGGTGATGCGAAATCCTAAAATCCAAACGGGTGCTGCGGGCCGCCGGCCGTTAACGGAAAGCACTTCTGTCCTCTGTCCCCATAAAAGTCCTGCTGTTAAAAACAACGCCGGAGACCATTTACTATCAAGCTGGTATCCGGCAGCCAACCTGGTGGAAACTGCATTTCCGTTTCCCCATAAAATGCTGCCGTCAAATTGTGCTGCCAAATTCTTCCCGTCTTCAATCTGAGCGCCGATACCCATACCCATGCCGCCTATGGTAACTCGGTCGGAAATAAAATATGAGCCTGCCTGCTTAAGTATAAATGAATATGCGAAATTACTTTGGGCTTTAACGGACACAGAAATAAAAACAATAAAGGAAGAAAAAATCAAAATTATTTTCATTGCTGCACCTCTGCAAAAAGCGCTATAGAAGCTGTTATCAACCTGGTATTCTTGCCAAGGAATTCCGGATCGATCGTCTCCGGTGTATCTGTCGGTTTATGATAATTCGGATTACGAAGGTTTGCCGTATCTGTTAGAAAAATAGTCGGTACCCCGTTAAACCAAAGCAGATCGTTATCGCTTCGCATAAATAACATTGCAGATAAAAAATACGTCCCGTCCCCCGGTGCTATAACTCCGAATAATTTTGCAAGTCCGTTAGAATTACCTAATGCAACCATTTTTTGAGTTTGAACTGATGAATTGTTGTTTCCGATTGTAAGCAAAAAATCTCCGGTGTCCGGAAGCTTTAATCCCACAATATCATCCTGACTGTGCGGTTTATATGAGGCGTAGCCTATTAAGTCCATTACTAATGCAGTAACAACATCATTCGCATATCCGGCTTTCACATAACGTGTACTGCCTAGAGCTCCGTATTCTTCCAGGTCAAAAGCAACAAAGCGGATTGTGCGGGCAAATTTATGCTTCCTTACGGCTCGCGCTGCTTCCAGCATAGCAGCGACGGCAGAAGCGTTATCGTCAGCTCCGGCATAAAAGGCATCTAGATGACTTGCCAGCAGCACGACTTCGTTTTTTCTTGTAGTTCCCAGCCATTCAGCAACTATATTGTATGCAGCTTGAGACCCTTCACCCAAAACTACAGTATCCGGAATGTATCCCATTGAGATGAATGCATCGGAAACCAATTTGACTGATGCATCACGTGTAAGACTGCATGCAGGGAAAAGTTCATCTTCCGAATAACCGCTGCAGTCAACGGTAATATCTTTAGAACGAACTTCTGCAAGCTGATTTATCCAGGGCATTAAATTAACAGTTTGTACATCATCTGCAACCTTTAACGCTTCTGCAAAGCCAACCGTTTCAGGGCCGTCCGGTGTACAGCTTTGAAATGTCGTCAGCACAATAATTAGAAAACCTATTATTATTAGTTTCAAGCTTTCTCTCCATGATATGAGAATAATTTTATTCAAAAGGTTTTACCTATGGTTAATATACCTACCTGCAGTCTCATCGTTTGCCCGATTTTTCCCAAATGTGTTCCGATATGAAATTCCAAAACACTTATTCTCCATCGATTAAATACTTTGAAGGATAAAGGTGTAGTTTGACAGGCTATATAAAATGGAGAGATACCGCTTACCATTGCTTCTCTAGTTTCCTGAAGCAATTTTTTCCCTTTATCAAAATGAATACGGTTTGTAATACCCACTTCAATTCCTATATTGGGAATCCAGAAACCAATTTCCTGATATGTTAAAATTCGAACGTATCCTTCCGGCAGTACCGGATTAAGACCGAACCGCGCGCCAATTTGCCAATCCAGCATTCCGGTCAAATTTCCTTTTACAGCCGCTTCAAACGCAGAACCAGCTTGCTATGAAGAAATCGACTGTAGTTCCATCATAGAAATGCCAGTTGAAAATTCAAGATAATTATTCTTTAAAGTTTCTTGCGAGTAGATATTGGGATTTGAAAAGAGTAATAATATTATCAAAAAATAATATGTATTTGTGAAGACGGATAAATTTTTAAAATTATTCCAGTAAATTAAACTGATAAAGGGTTCCCGCATTTATTTTCCTATTATAAAACAAAATGATTACTAGCAATAACTCTAAAGAAATCAAATATATTTTTACAATGCCGGTTTGTTTCCAATGGCGTCTTTATTCTGTTATAATTTCCCCACCCTTTTTCATCTTAACTAAAATTACACCGATAAATGTATAGATATTTTAATTTAAATGCAGAAAAAAATACTTTTACTGTATTTATCACTACTCGGGGATTAAATCAATTTAAATGTACTTAATAAATTAAAAGCATGGATAAATGATTGCATGGATGCATGGGTTATTATTTTCTCAGGCTGCCACGAACCATTTCGTGATAGAAGCATTTAATACCTTCTTATGCATTATATGATTAAACAATGTTAAAAATTGTCTTGACCATTATATTTTTTCAGATAATAAATAAGGCTGTTTTTTATTTGATCATAATAACTATAGATTTGATCTAAATTGTTCACTATCGGCGGTTGATCCGAATCTACAAGATTTTTTGTAATGAATTCTATTTTAATTTTTTGGTCTTTTATGCTAATAGAAAGGATATAATGAAAATTTATAACTAAAGGGTCTTTACGAACAGCCTGGTAAATTATTATTCCTTTCTCTTTGTCTTTCACCTGATTGGAGTTGTCCGGACTAATAACATTTTTAGCTGCCCATTCTAAAACCGCATCATAAGCATTATCTTTTTTTAACGGCTGCGATTCTATGAATGTTTTAGTTCCCTGCTTTTGTGTTATGTACTGGTATCCGGAGCAGGAAATAAAAGCAAACGATACCAATAGATAGGGCAAATACTTTTTCATTTTTTACACCTTAGTTTGAGAGTAATACATAAAAATTAAATTTATATTTACTTGAATTGTTATTTCAGGCCAATAGATATATAAACATCCCAAAAATTGTCATAGCTATTATATCTCTTCCAATTAATAATTTTTTATTTATTAATTAATCCCCATTCATAATCCAATTGCTGGTAAAATACCGGTCGCCAATATCCGCATATCATATTTGTTCCCTGAATCGGAAAGATTGAAAAACCCTCGCTTCCATTACAAAGCCTAACAAGCTGATCATCGGATAATCTCCAAATTCCATATTCGGTTGAAGACTGGTTATATGTGTTTGCAACATATACAACTATAAATCGATTATCATCTGTAAAAAACAATTGATAGAAATAGAATGGATTTCCTGTTGGTATTTTAATCGAGTCTTGAACGTTGTAATTCGTCAAATTGTATATTTCTACTCCGGTTCCATCATACATCACAGCCAGGTAGAGACCGTTTTGAGAAAATCTCAGTGCCTCAACCTTTGCAGGAAAAACAGGAAAGGTATATATTAAGCTACCTGTTGAACTATTACGCAGTTGTACCTCATTTCCATCCGCGCACGCTATAATCTCACCGTCAGGGCTTAAACTTAAGGTGGATATTACTTGACTAAAAGAAGCTGTTGAATAGACCAGGGTTCCGTTATTTACATCCCAAGAATATAATTTGTCTTGTGCTGAAGTAATTAACCTTGCATTATCCTTTGTAAAGACCATACAATTTATTACATCGAAAAATAAAATTTCTTTGTAAAGTGTCAATTGATTTCGGTTCCATATCATTATTGGTAAACCGCTTGAAGCGGTGGCTAATAACTTATCATCGTAGCTGAAATCTGAACAACTTAATTTTGTGCCATCCTGTTGTTCATCTGAAAGTGTTCTATGTATAGTATCAAAAATACGAAAGTGACCATAGTTGCTTGTGTTTGCATCATTTGCAAAGTATCCCCCAAAAAACAAGTATTTTCCGTCAGGACTCGGTTGGGGAGTGCAGCCTATCTGTACATTTATTCCATTAAAAACTGTTTGATTGATATAATTCGGAGTGCATGCAATTATTATTTCGTTAGAATTTTTACTTTGATTATACTTAGTTAAGGCTTTTACCTCATAAAAATAATCGAGTGAAGAATCAAGATTAACATCAGTGAACGAAGTGCTGCTCAATGGCAACTGTGATATTACGGTATAATTACCGCCCCGAACATGCTTTTCAATAGAAAAACCGGTTTCAAACGAACAATTTGCTTTCCAGCTCAGATTAATTGAAGTGCTAGAAATTGATGTAATCTGAACATTGGAAGGCGGAGGGAAAGGAAGTATAATAGATAATGTATCAAAAGGGCTTACGGTTCCATTATTAAATATTGCGAAAATTTTGTAAGTATAGTTTGTATCCGTATTTATAACCGAATTATCAGTATAGTTATTAGTATTGGCCGGAAGCTGAGCAATTGTATTGAAACTACCTATTGTTCCCATTCTTCTTTGAATCTCAAAACCTGATTCGGAAGTAGAATTATCCTGCCAGGATAACTTGCGTACAGTTTCTGAGATGGAATCGATCTTGAAGTTTGACGGACCATAGGATGAAGACTCGCTACCGCTTACTATATTCGAATAACCGCTGGTCTTTGAACCCACAATATTATAAACACGAAAATAATATGTATGCCCGCTTAAGAATTCTCGGTTTATTGATATCCTGGAAACAGTATCTGCAATTGTATCTATTGGGGAAAATTTGTTCCCATCTATACCTTGTTCCAAGATTGTTTCTACAAATTTCGCCTGATCATTATTAAATATTTTTACATTTTCTCTCCACTGAATAGAAAGTGAAGTTTCTTTCATGGTTAAGATTTGAAGATTTGTGGGTGAAGGCCACGGGACGTTTGGATCCAACGGATTATTCAGTTCAATCGGCTGGTAGCATGAAAGTAAATAAATTGCGGACATCAAAAAAATTATATATTTAAGATAAAACGACTTAGGGAATCTTTTTTTTAATAGACTATTTGATTTTTTAATTCTCATTTTTACAATTAATTAACTTTTAATTCAATATGACTGTTGAATAAGCCAAGAAATTCCGAAACCCCCTAATGCTGTAATTGCTATACCCGAAGATATACTAAAGTAAGATCTCATTCTGATTAAATTGTTTCTTTTATCCTGGATATCATTAGGAGATATAGCATTATTATATTGCTCCTGGTAGTTAATAGTTTTATTGTGAAAATAGTAAGCCGCTAAACCGGCTCCTAAGGCAACTGCGGCATTGATCCATTTTATTTTATTCCACCGGGTTCTCATACTCTCCAAATAGGCATTAGACAAAATCTTAATTTTAATCTCATCAACTTTATTTTGTTTGATCTCGATTGTCTCTAATTCTTCCTTGAAACCTTCCTTATTTGCCACTAGGTTATAATTACCGGAAGAAAGATTAATATCCAAAGGAGCAGGCCAGATTCCTAAAGTGTCAGGGGTAATTGTTTCTATTTCTTCCGTATTCCGTCCTTCTAAGATTTTTGTAGTTTTAACGATAGTAATTAACGCATTACTCGCTTTTTCAGGGACTACAACGATCCTGACTTTCCAGTTATATTCTTTCGCCTCCTCATTGGAAGAAATGGCTTTGATTGTGTCGGAAGCCGCGATAGGTTCTTTTCTCCTATTTTTATTAGACAACTTAACACTCTGACCATGAATAAATGTAGTAAAAGTAATGAAGATAGCGAATATAATAAGGTTCTTCATTTTAAACTCCGATTATTCATAATGATATTCAACAATTTCTGCCTCCTGTTTGCACAGATATAAAAATGTTGTCATGGCTCGGATTATAAATAAGAATACACCGTTTAATTTTATATAATTTTACCACTTAATTTCTCGTGGTAAAAAATTTCTTTAATATTTTCTTCAAAATAGTTTTATATCTCCAGGTATGCCCATTAGATGTTTCGTGAAGTTATAATTTCCCTGCCCTTATACAATATATCTAATTTTACACGAATAAATGTAAAGATATTTTTATCTAATTGCTAAAAAAAGTTTAATTATGGTTTTCTCATTATGCGGGGATTAAATCAATTTATAAGTACTTAACTAGCTAAAAGCATGGATGCAGGTTTGAATGCTTGCATGTTTTTGACGAGGTCTTGATTAATTCGGACATTGTTGCGTGAATTATTATATAATAACCTTCGAAGTCGCTGTTGCTTGATTGCATGCAATGACCTCGAAGGTTACACAATAAACGCAAAATTATTTAAGCAAGATTAATTTCTTTGTCGATAAAAAATTGCCCGCCTGCATTCTGTAAAAATAAATACCACTAGCAAGATTAGAAGCATTAAATTCAACTGTGTAATTACCGGTAGATTTTTGTCCATTTACCAAGGTTGCTACTTCTCTTCCTAAATCATCATAAACCTTAATTGAAACTAATGAACTTTGGGGTATTTCATAATTAATGGTCGTTGACGGATTAAAAGGATTAGGATAATTTTGTTCAAGATTAAAATTTTCGGGAATTGTATTATGTGCTTGTTTAACATCAGTAAGGTCTGAAATTACATAAGTGATGCCCACAACTTTTACAACTCCTGTATCCGGGGAGGTTGTATCGGCTGACACTGTAACACCTGTACCATTGGTTGACAAATAATTATATACAATTAAACGTGAGTAGTAATTGCTTGCCTTTACATAATATCTTATGTCTTTTTTTATTCTTAAAGCAGGCACTGTTATGCCGCCCGGTAGTTTCATATTCCCGTATGCATCAACTGTATCCTCTTCATGGACACTATCAACATTTACAATCGGCGGCGATGAGGTAAATATATTAGAATCTATTGTAACATAATCATTAGTCCAGCTTGACCCTATTGTTAATGGTAAAACGAAACCCTTAACTGCTGGAATGTTTTTGCTAATAGATGAAATCGAATTTTCCTGTGACTCAGTACCATAGTTTAAAAACGCATTGCCTATACTAATGTAAATCCAGCTCTGTGCTTGATTTCCTAAATTAGTTACTTCGGCCTCAGTAGCAGAAGGGTATTTGTTTCCAAACGGAGTACTTGAAGAAGAAACAATGTTAATGTTAATCACGGTGTCGGAAATCAACGAACTAAAATCCCATGAGGCTGCACCTTTTTTCCCTATATTTAATGCAGCAGCGGAAGTATCCTCATTAATGGATAATTTATTGCCGACGGCTAAGTAGCTTTTTTCATCCTTGGCAGTAATAGTTATTTGTGTAAAGGATTTTACCGCCGTCATAAAAAGGAGACCAAAGAAAAGAACAAAAAACTTTTTCATGATGTTTATCTTTCCAGTTTGTTAATCATAAAGGATTTATTAAATGTCCGTTATTATTTTTTCTTTTTGATTGAATGTTATTTAATTAAATGCCTAATCTGCCAAGAAATATATTTCATTTCAGATTATATAAACGTAACATCTGACCGATTATTCATAAGAATAATTTATTCTTCAAGAAAGAACATTTATCTGTTATGATCTTTAAGGCTTGGTCCAAGCGGGGATCAGCAAACATTCGAGTATTTTTGCATAAATATTATTCCGCAATACTATAATATTTATCTACCGCTTTAAAATAAGAATTTATTTGAAAGTTTGCGGACTGTAAAAAATTTTTGTGATAACCTACACGTGTTTTTCTCTAAAATCAAGAACTTTATATAAAAATAAAATCATAATATCAGCTTTGCGGTGTTCGATTAAAATACAAATTAAAATTTTTTTATTGACATTCTAAAAACAATGGCGTATTATTCATTACCTTTATAAACATTATAAATGCGGCGGATTCCACTCTACTGAAAATCATTCTTCTAATAACGGTATAAAAGTTATTTAAATATTCTTCTATTGCAGATAGTATTAATCTATTTCCTCCAAACTGATCTTTCAGAGTTTCGGGGTGTAGTAGTTTCTTATTTAAAAACTAAAAATAAAGGAGAAGTTATGCATAAAAAACTTGCACAATGTTTTTGGGGATTATTATTGGTTGCTGCTGTTTTCTTATCAAATAGCAATACAGTATTTGCACAAGATAATGAAAAAGATCAGCTGTGGCTGATACATGAAGAAACTGCAAAGGTAGATATGATTTCGCAGTACATAAAAACTTCAAAGGATTGGGCTTCTTCGATGCATGAGGGAGGATTGCCCATTAATTTTTATGCCTTTCAGCGAAGTGATTTGCATTATTATTATGTCAGTCCATTATCAAGTTATGCTGCAATAGATTCTATGCCGGTTGTATTTCAAAATGCTATTAAAAAAATTGGCAAAGACAAATGGGCAAAATTGATGGATGAAAATAATGCAAGTATACTTTCGAATAAGGATTTTATAATTCGGCGTTCATCCGAATTATCTTATGTGCCAAAAACACCAAGAGTTACCCTTGATAAGGCAGGATTTGTACACTGGGGATTTATTCATTATAAACTTGATAAAGGAAAGGAAGTGATGAAAGTACTAAAGGATTGGAAAGCATTGTACGAAAAGTATAATTTCCCGGATGCGTATGATATCTTTCTAATGGGCGTAGGCGGTGATAATAACGAGATAATAGTTTTTGACTACACAACAAATGCCTCTGATTATTACAAAAATGATTCTGATAAAAGCAAAGAAATGAAGGAAGAAGAAGGCAAACTTTTTGGTGAAATTACTCCATACTTAATTAACATGGAAGATTATTCCGGTAGGCCAAGACATGATTTAGATTATATTGCAAATTGATGTTTACTATATCTTAGTAAATCCAGAAGTAGGAGTTTTATTCCGGCCTGCCGGCAATAATTCCCGGCGGGCAATTAAATATTTATAGTTTTCATGTTACCCATGAAAGAATCAGAATAATAATGAGAAAAGCTCCTCCAAATATAAATACGAATAAGACCTTTCTAACATAAGCCCAACCCTTTTCTGTGAACCAGTCCTTACTGCCGAAGCCATTCATTGCTGTAAGCCATTTATCTTTGTATTCTTCCTTCAAATTCTGAATACTTCTAAATGAAAAATACAAAACTAACGCTGCAGTACAGATTATATCAGTAACGACTAATATATTTTGGATATATTGACTCATGTAAATTTTAATAGTAAACCAAATTGATAGTTGCAGCAGAATTAATTTATATTTTAGAAAAACAGAAAAGCACACTTCTGCATTCTTTTAAACAGTTGACTCCCTGCGTTTCAACTTCTAACTTTTAAAAAATGTTATGCAGTTTTTAATTTTTTCAATTGATTATGATTATGAGCTAATAATAATGTAAATCCGATAACTCCGGCAATTAACAATCCGAAATCCTCATATATAGTTAAATTTATTGCAGCGCTAATTCCTATTATCGACCATAACAGCGGTATAACTAGCAACCATACAGATATTCTTTTCCCGGCAAAAAGAAGAACACCGAACGTAAATATAGTTGTGGGACAAGGTAATCCGAATGTGGGTGAATATGGATATTGATGGCCGAGAATATGACCTAAAATCGGATAAACCAACAATGCATAGGAAATAAATAATAGTCCCACATTATTAAAAATGTTTTTATTAAACTCGTAATTAATCTTGCCTTGCAGAACCCCGAAAATAAAGAATAAAATACCTTGAATTATAAATAGTACTCCGAAGTAATATGCTACCTGATTAATTGATGAAAAAAATATTATATGATAAACAATACCAATCCATAACCAAATAAACGACAGGAAACCGGATATTATTTTTCCATTGTTCTTTTTTTGTTTGAATAATAAATACATACAATATAATGCAATAATATAAAAGATTATTTGTATCGGGAATACACTTTCATTATAAAACTTTAAAACGTTTAAGAATTCTTCAATTGTAAATGGAACTTGCATTATTAGCCCCTCCTATTTTGTTTACTAATAAATACTTTGATTACAGTATAAGTTATAATTATAATTCAAAGAATAATTATTATCAGCATAAAATATAAATACTGCTGAATTCTTAAGAACAGAAAAAGTATCGATGTATCTACTATCTAATAATTTTTAAAATTAATAATATTTATCCCCCCCTGTCTTACAGAAGTTTTATTAGAGTTATAATTTTCTCATCCTTTTAAATCGTTTCTATTTATATGGTAATAATGTATAGATATTTTTATTTAAACGCAGAAAAAAATCTTATTACTTCATTTCTCATTATACAGTAGCTTAAACAATATAAAAGTACCCAATAAACTAAAAGCATAGATGCGTTATTGCATGTTTTTGGCGAGATTTTGACTAAGATGGATAAGATTGCATACACTCATGAATTATTATTTCCTAACCTTTGAAGTCATTATAACCAATTAGCACCTCCTGACTTCGAATGTTGCACATAAATTTCTAATATTTCCTAATACTACTTTAAAAGTATTAATTTCTTCGTCGATACAAAACTTCCGGCCTGCATTCTATAAAAATATATTCCGCGAGGAAGGTTCGATGCGTTGCACGTTACCCTATAGGTACCTGCAGGTTTTTCTTCATTTACAAGCGTTGCTAATTCTCTGCCGAGCAAATCATAGATTTTTAAAGTAACAAAATGCATTTGCCAATTGAATACTGAATTCTAGTGCTTGGATTGAATGGATTTGGGTAGTTCTGTTCCAAATTAAATGCTAATGGCTTTATGATTTTTCATTTATTCCATCCTAGATTTTAAGCTTACAAAATTGGCAAATTTTAATAAATAATTATAAATGCCAATGTCTTAAAGCTTGAAAAGCTGCATAAGCAACGTAACATCCTGCCAAAAGAATAGTAATACTTAAAACAAGAACTAAAGTTATAGCAGTTCTATCAGCTTCAAATTCATCTAAAGACAAACTTCTGATTGAGGAGATAGGAACCTTTGTAGAATCAACAGGTGATAAATGGTGATTTTTATCCCAATATAACGAATTAGAACGGATAAAGATATTATCTTTATCCACGTTCCATCCATAATATTTATAAGTTTCCGGCGGATTTTGAAGTAAGTATTCAGTTGAATCTTTAGTAACTGATTTAATTACCTCTTTATTCTTCATTTATACAAGGTCATATTTTGTAATTTCCGTAGTTGTATAACAGCTTATAATTTGCATTAAAAATGAAGGAATAAGTATAGAAACAATAATTTATTTCATTGTCTATAATCCCCTTTTTATTTAAATGAATCATTTATGGCATTTCCAAGCCCAATACTTAATACTATAAAAAAAACTATTCCTAGAATTAATGTTATACCTAAAATGCATAATATTGTCAGACCAATATCAAAGCTATCTGTATCAATATTTTCAATAGACGATAGTGGAATTTTTACAGTATCTGTAACTAGCTTAATTTGATCATTTCCAAACTTCTTGGGCCGAGTTGAATAAATATAAATATAATCTTCATCTGCTTTCCAACTATTAGTATTCACTGATTCCGGCTGATTCTGCAACAAATATTCTTTCAAATCTTTTGTTACTACTTTGATTTCTTTATTGCTATTTAAATGTCTTAAGTCATTTATGGTTATTTCTTTGCTTGAAGTACAACCAAAAGTTTGAATTAATAGTGCAGTTATAAGTATAGAAGAAATTACTTCCTTTAACATATTTAGCCACTCTTATTTTTTTAATACTTTTTATACTACCATTTAATTTCTACTTAAAAAGTTATATTCACATTAAGAATTAATATGAATTTGATATTTGTATTTATAATACAAAAACACCAAGGTACTTTTATTTGTAAAGACGCATAGCCAAGCGTTTCTATATTTGCAACTAAGAACTTTTTTGCAGACGTATTAAACAAGCTGGAATAATATTTTTCGAGTTAAAACTTCATAGAGTCTTTAAACTTTTACAATTGATATTAATTTTACGTTTGCCCAAGTAAATATAAGGTTACATATTATACAACAAACATTAATATTTATAAATATGTTTTTGATTGTTCATTTGAATAAGCAATTCCATCTGTTTCATACTTAGACCTTTTGGATATCTGGAATAAATTTTAAGATTTTTTATCTCATCTAACGGCATACTATCATCCCAGTGAGGAGTATCGCCTTCAGTTGAAGCAAATATTAAAGCAGTCACAGCTGCAGGGATAGCAAAAAGAACTCCTATCCCTACTGAGTTAAATCCTCCATAATTATTATCTTTTACTGATGAAGCCGCAATAGCCATTAAAACAGCAGGCAAAACTTGAAGAGTTAAAACCGGTGCTACCCATCCGCTTCCGTTATAACCTTTAATTGAAATAGATTTTAAATCTTTATTATTAACGTAAAACAAGACTGGAAAATTAGCGGTATCTTCGGGTAACTCTAAAAAGAATATCGCTGTATCTGAAATTAAAACTATTTCACTTGAGAAACATCGCCCATCTATTAATTCGACATTCGCTTTATCTCCTTTTTCAGATACAATATATCGGGGTGAAGAACAATTGATTAAAACAAACATCACAGTAGAACATAATAAAATCATAAATACTTTTTTCATTTTCCCTCCTTAAGAGAAAACCTGCTGTGGAAAAATTCCCTTTCTAATAAATTACTATTTTCAATCCAACCATCCGCAAGATGAGAAAGTGTTCCATTAACATCATAAAGATCAAAAGTATACCCATCATCTTTATTATTTATCCAGCCTCCTCGAATCCATTCGTTATAATAACCTTTAGAATAGATTAAAACTGTTTCTTTATAGTGATTTTCCTTCGGCATTTTATAATTTAGATAATAACTATCTCCCGGTTCAGTTATTAAATAATTTAAATCGTCATATTTGATATATTGAAGCATAGAATCAACCTTATTTCCAAAGCCGTCAGTAATTTCGAAAGGATAAATTGTTTTTGTTTTAATAAGATTGTTAGAGACTGAAGACGTGTCAAAACCAATGTAATCAATCATAAAATCATCAGGAATAAACTCCAATCTTATCGTTCGGATGCTGGAGTCAGAGACGGGTAATTCTGCTGCAATGTATTTCCAATTAAGCGGACCTGCATCTTTAAACTTACCGAAATATTTCCAATTACCATTTCCCTTCATATTTATATTTATCCCGGAAAATGTATCATACAGCATTTTAAATTGATTTGCATAAATAGGGTCGTCATTCATCCTCTTTGTCCATTCCATACCTTTTATACCCTGTGAGCCTATAACTACATTGTATAAAAGTTCTGTGCTTAATAATGTATTCCGATATTTTAGAATAATTTTAACAGTTTTATTCTTTGAGGGAGGGATCTTAATATCAATCCAATCAAATGAAGGACCTTTTTTTAATTCCGATACTGAGTTAACGCCGCTTCTATAATATTTATTGTCATCTTTTATTAAAAGACTAGTAATATCATTTCCACTTTTTGTAACTGCAGAAATTGGGGATACACAAGTTGAGACTAATAAAAGCCTATTATCAATGGCCGTATATAATTTTGTTCCTTTAGGATGTTCGGCAATAATTACTTCGAATTTATTAATATAGTGGGTTTCCAAGGCCTCATTAGTTATCTTTAATTTCAATGTGTCATTGATAGGATTTTGATTTAACAAATCTATGTCTTTATTTTCTAATTGCCTGGATATACATTCCGAAAAGATTTCTGCTTCAAGATTATACTTTTCCCCGTCATATGTATAAACTGTTGGGCATGAACCAAAGCAGCATTTGGGACAAGAGATACAATAAACACCAAGAAATGTTAAAGGGGGCCCAGTTAGTCCAAGGAAAAATGAACCAAAGTTTCTTAAGCCACTTGTGGTTTCTTCATATGTTGTCATTGCAACAATACTATCAAGAGGTAATTTAATTTCCTGAGGGACTAATTCACCTACGCCGAATTTGGATACAATACCATTACCTTCAATGTAATTGTTTTCAACTATATATCCTTTAGGTAAAAGTATAATAGTATTATCGGATTTAAATAACTTAGCTTGTATTTTTGAATATTCTCTGCTTTGTAGAAATTTAGCTTCAACATTTCTTGCTTTATAAGTCGGAAAACATTGATAAAATAAAAATATAATCAATGGAAGCGTCGAATAAAATAAAATATATTTATATTTCATAATACCTCCAAAAATTTTTACTTTAAAAAAATTAATTTATTTGTTGCAATAAAATCTCTGACCCGCATTATAATGACCGGGCTGTAATAATCATACATGCTTCAAATAAAAAAATTTTATTACTTATATATGCCTCTCAAATCTCCAATTCGGCAATCCGGATAATTATTTACATTCACATTTGAAGAAGTATAATAAATTGTCCAAAATGATGATTGTCCTCTCGAAAGCGGAACTCCGATCTGGGTCGAATTTCCTCCTAACTTTGTTTTATAAGTAGCATCAGTATAAAATTGTCCCTCCACATACCATGGCGAATTTACCTCAGCATTACCATTATTTGTTACACTTCCTTTTGCAACCAGCCTGCTGGCAGACGCCTCCAAATAGGTTGTATCAATCTTGAAAGAAAGATTAGAAATTTGAGTATCTTGTGTCGAACCAACAACTGGTTCTGTAGTCGTTTGATCGCAGCTTATAATGACAGTTGAAAAAATAAACAGAAATAAATATTTTATGAACTTCATTTTATTCCTCCTTTATTTGTTAATCAAATTTATATAGTGAATATCACCAGAATAAATTTAATTTATCAGACCAACGGTATTGTCAACAAATTGTAAAAAGGATGTCAATAATTTATGATTACCTATAATATGTCCGGATTATTTTAAAAGAATAAATTTTTTAGTATCAATAAATCCATTGGTCTGCAGCCTGTAAAAATAAACTCCGCTTTGTAAATTCTTTGCATTAAATTCTATACTGTAATTTCCTGGCAATTTTTGTCCATTTACTAAAGTTTTTACCTCTCTTCCTAATATATCATAAACCTTTATAGTCACTAAACTTGTCTTTGGAATAGAATAAATTATTGTTGTTGTTGGATTAAATGGATTCGGATAGTTCTGAAATAATTTATACTGATATTGAGACTTATTAATATTGATTACATTGACAATTTTAGTCTGGTTAAGAAAATAAATAAGTAATCCGGCTCCATATTCTGCTGCTTTAGGTACAAGACTATAACACATCTTAACCATAGAAGATTCAGGAATAAACGCTTCATTAGGAATTGTAGCAGTACACATTAAAGTAATTTGAACCCATCGATCACCAATTTGTGAGATTGGGGTAATTCCATATTTGACCGGTTGAACAATATTCCCATTTTTATCCTTTATATATCCCCATTTCCCTTCTGAGATTGGCCCATTATAGTATTGGTTGACGGTTTTATCATTATAAGTATAAACAGCAAGATTAGTTAAATAATCCTTCCATTTGTTGAAAATCGGAATATTCTGAGTTTTTGCTGAATCAAGGGCTTTCAGGAAATCATCATGCAAATCCGGTATTAGTACGGTCACATTTTTATAAGTAACACCGCCTGCAAAAGCAAGTTCATATTCATCTACAATCAAGTTTAACAAATCAGGGTCAATAACAGTTCCGGATTTTAATTTATCAATGCTTATTCTGTGATTAATAACTTTTACATGAGCGGGAACAGAAAGATCTTCTAATAGATGTAAAATGTGTCCGAGACATTCATAGGCTTCAGCCTTTTTACCAGTTATATAGAGTTCAACTGCGTGATCCCATGTAAAGATATTTATTGCTGAATCGGCCCATTCTATTGTAGTAATATTTGCGCCAGGCCAGATATAACCTTTAACAGGATCATAACCGTGAGGCAACCCTCTATACCATCCGCTTAAAGTATCTGCGATAGAACCAAAAGGAATAGTAGTTATCGGATATAATCCGTAAAAATCATAAACAGGTACATCATTCCATGGATCGGGGAAATGTTCACCTAAAATACCCGGAATATTTTCATAATCTTCACTGAAGGCACCGGCTTTTAATCTTGCCAGGATTTCATCCAATTTAATACCGGATGTATCGCTAAAACCTGCTTCAATCGCTAAATCGAATGATCTTTCTACAAGTTCTACATGATTAGGCAGACCAGAATACAATGTTTTTGATATATTATCATGAGATTTATTTTCGTTACTTATTATATTTTCCTGAGCGATTGCATGAGGTAAAAAAATATTTATCAAGACGAAGCTAAATAACAAAATTTTAATTAATATCTTCATAACTCCGCCTTTTAGTATCTCAACTCTACGTCTTGTTTTATTTCAACAAAATTAATTTTTTAGTCGAAACAAAATCTCCTGCTCTTAATTGATAAAAATAAACTCCGCTTGCTAAGCCGCCTGCATTAAAATTAACTTTATAATTTCCAGCAGGTTTTTGTTCATTTACTATTGTTTCTATTTCTCTTCCAAGGACATCATAAATTTTTAATGTAATAAAACTGATTCTAGGTATTGAATAACTAATAGTTGTCCTTGGATTAAACGGATTGGGGTAATTCTGATACAGATTATATTTTAAGGGAATTTCGGCTGCTTCCTTAGTGTTGCCAATTCCATCAATTGAATTAATACTAATTCCGTTTATCCCGCTATATGGATTATTAACGTTAAATGACCTTGGGTCGGATAAAATCAAGAAATAATTTTCACCGTTTTTTATATATTTCATTCCGCCCCCATAGCAAGCAGCGAAAAGCTTTATATTATTTATGTCACTTATATCATAAAGCTTGGAACTTGAATAGTTATCAATCTCTAAATATTTATCAACAAAACAAACGGTGAAATTCAATGAAGTATTATAATTAGGGAATGGATTTTCAAACAAAGAAGATATTTTTAATTCCCTTAATAATGTTGGACTATTAAGACCGTCCAAATAATAAAAGTAAAGCGAATCCGAATAAGGATTTGAAACAACCAATAGACTATCATGAACAACTAAGTTGTATGAGGGACTAAAAGGCAGTATTAGAGAATTTTCTAATTTTAAGCTAGTACGATTTAATCTATTTACATAAAAAGAATTATAATCCGTTCTTCGACCAATAACATAAATATAGAAACTATCATAATAAAAAATTACAGCATTATATAATTGTAGCTGATTCAAGGCAACAATATTGGGTAACGAAGGTTTACTAAAGTCAATTTTAAATATATTACCGTAATAATCCATCAAAAATATATCAGAGCCAATTGAGTAAATGCTTTGTATATCCATATATCCATTTCCTGGTAAATAATTGGAAAGCAAATTGGCTCCATTGTTGCTTAAGTCGAAAATATTTAGTCTCCCGGTTGTTCCGAAATTACCAATAATAGAATTTGAACTTCCCATGAGTAAATTGTTTAATATATTCCAAATACCTGTTATTTTTATATTATTAAACTCCTGCTCAAATATAATCCCATCACTTTTTATACTATATCTTCTTAAAGAATTATGTAATGGAATGTATATACTGTCTTTACCATAAAAGAAAGGAAAACCATTTAATGAGTTTGAGCTCCAATTTGTATCAATAAAAGAAAAATTGATTGTTATGTCTTCAAGTTTTGGCTTTACTTTTATTTTGATTGAAGTAGAATCATATGAATACAGATCAGAAGCAATTAATGAAATTTCTTCGTTACCAATAAATGCAGGATCCGGGAAAAAGTAAGCTGTTCCTGATGCATTTTGAAATTTAAATAATCCTTTTCCGATTAATGTATAGTTCAAGCTATCACCATCGAGATCATAACTTTCATTAAATTTTACTAACAATGAGTCGGTAGAATTAATTTCGACTAAATCCGATTTTAGAATTGCAGTAGGTTTTCTATTATTTACTGCTTTTATAGATTTAATATCAAATGTTTCTATTCCGTTTATTACCATATTAAGCTTAATTTCATAATCTCCTGCTAGATCCGGAATAAATGAAGTGTTTTTTTCTGAAGGATCCATAACTGTTGCATTACTTCCATTAGGCTTGCCTATAATCGACCAATTAATTGAGTTTACCTGACTGTTTTGGGGAACTACATTTGCAGAAAGATTGACCTGGTTATTAATGTTAGCACAACTTACGGCGGAAATTTCTAATAATACCCCATTATGAAAGAATGAATTAATATATTTAGTATTTTTCTTTAAATTAGTTATTCCGGTAAGATAAGAAGCAGGCAGCTTATCTTTTTCGGCAACCAATTCAGCAAAAATAACCTCTTGGGTATCCTCCGGGGCAAAGTTAAACGGCCCAAAAGACATTCCAGATCTAACATCCCTTGGACCAAATGTTGAGCCGTCGATCCATCCGGTTCCTGTTACCGGATCTCCGGAGAAAATAAATTTTGTAACTTGATTGGTTTGAGGATCAATATAAGGCGCTCCAATATTATTTTCACCTTTCATAAAATTATAAAATTGGGTAGAACCTATAAGCTCACCTTGTTGGGGATCATTAAAAGTTGTATCATATCCGCTTCCGGGATTTGTAAAAGTATAAGCAGCGGTTATTGGAAGATTTTTATTGCCGGATATTGTTCTTCCATTAAATAAAGCAGTATCATAATTATTTCCGGGAACCATAGGTCCTTCTAATAAGTGGAATCCGACAGTTGGTGGAGAATTAGAATATATTGCATCTACAGGTGAGCCATTATAAGTGTATATTAAATTTAACAATGAATCGGTACCGACTAAATCGTCTTGAGCATATCCAAGATCGGGATCTACCCAGAAGGAAATGAACATACTATCAATTTGATAATGCTGATATCCTTTATTAATTAAAGTGTACTTTTTGAAATACACATTATTAAGCAAACCTCCCTGATTATATGCCCAAAAAGTAGCGTGCAGTTCAATGCCCAATGGCTGTGTACCGTACATCCCAATTGTTAGATTTTGATCCATATCATTCGCTACATAAAAAACTGTTTGATCTGCACCAGGAACACCGGGAATATCTATATCTGATTCATATTTACCATCATGGTTCACATCCGTGTAGGGGGCTCCTAGATCATTTGAAGTTCCTGCAGCAGGCCAATTTAACCAATTGTATTCATATTGATCTCTTAATGAAGTTTCTGTTACTTCTTGGCCGCCTTCAGCATACGCTTTCACTTCATCGCTAAGGTCTACCGGGGGACCCCCAGGATAAATATCCGGACGTACAGTATAAATTGACCACCTTGAATCTGTAGGATCTGCAGGTTGACCGTCTGATAAGATTGGTCCGGGTTCTAAACCTGATAAATAAGCTGATCCGCCTACTCTTACTTGAGGATCACCTGCAACGTAACCGCCCCACAAAAATCCAGATTCAAATACTGCAGTTTTTCCACTGCCTTTGGGAAATTCAAGCCCTTCAAGGTTAGAATTTAAGTTAAAATCACTGAAACCGTATATCGATTCAAGCGCATTAATATTGTTTATGTCTATTCTTGCATTTGCATTTTGAGAACTTAATGTTTTTTGCGGCTTCTTTTTAATAACCGAATTATTTTTTGCAAGCCCTATAGCGCCGATATAAAGAATAAAAAGCAAAGTAGTTATAACAAAAAGTCCTGTTTTTTTCATAGCGAACCCCTTTTGAATTTTAAGTTTTATTGATATAAAAAGAATTATTTCTTTTTCATAGATCCGCGCAAAATTTTTTATGACAAGGATTAGGACCTTATTAGTTTATCTATTCTTGAGAAAAGACTTAATACTTAAAACAATTATTCAGGTTTACCAATATGTCATTTGATTTCGTTTTAAGTTTTTTCTCCTTTTAATAACAATTACTAAACTAAGAAATATAAATTCCTAGTTGTCAAAAAACTGTCAAATAATAGTCAAAATATATTCAAATTTAACAGATGCCCTTGCAATTCATTCCTAAAATTATTTTAACAGAATTAACTTCTTAGTATCTGTAAAATCACTTCCCGAATAAGATTCTGAATCATTGGCTTGCAGTCTGTATATGTAGACTCCGCTAGCCAATCCTGCAGCATTCCAATTTATAGTGTACTTCCCCGCATTTTGTTCTCTATTAATTAAAGTGGCAACTTCCTCGCCTATTATGTTATAAATTTTTAGAACTACACTGCACCTTTTGGGTAAATCATAAGCTATTGTTGTTGTGGGATTGAATGGGTTAGGATAGTTCTGACTTAAATTAAAATGTGCGGGTACTTGATTTTCATTTTTTACAGAAACTATTGTATAGTCGGATTTTAATATTGTTCCATAATCTCCTATAACAACCCAATTATTGCCGGATTTGGAAATAGAACTAAAATAATTAAATGTACCGGATTTTTGCAAAGCCCATGTTTGCCCAGCATTTGTTGTAAGTAAGATATCTCCTCCACTATAATTGTCAAATCCGATACCATAATTTTTATCTATAAAAGAAATTTCATTAAAATAAATTGAGTTATAATTATAATCCCATGAATTACCGCCGTCGGTGGTTTTATATAGATAGTAACTCCAACCATCTAACACAAATCCATCTGAAGAATTAACAAAACAAATATTAGTTAACCAATCACTCGTTCCGCAGTATTGTGAGTTCCATGTGATTCCCCCATCAGTTGTTTTTAATATTGTTCCGTTTTCACCAGCTATCCATCCGTTATTTGAATCACTAAAGCATATAGAATTTAACGAATAAGTGATATTGCTGTTTATTGTTTTCCAATTCTTTCCTCCGTCGGTAGTTTTTTCAATTTTACCAGTATATCCAACAATTATTCCGTGATTCTTATCTGTGAAAAATAGATCATTAAAGTAATCCCCTGTTTGGATATTTACCGGCCAAGTCAAACCTCCATTTGTAGTTTTCAAAATTCCATAATCACTTAGTGCAATAACATTAAGACTGTCGATACAAAAAATCTTATTAAATGAATAATCGGAGTAATGCATTTCCCACGAGTTACATCCATTAGTAGTTTTTAATATTACATTAGATAACCTTCCAGATTCTAGAGAATAACATAGTCCTGTAATAAATCCTATTTTTTCATCCGCAAAAGAAATATCTGTCAAAATAAACAAACTATAAAGTGAATCAATTGACTTAATTGTCCAATTATCAGGTTCTTCAGGTGTAGAGAAACTAAATTCATTATATACGCTACCTAAATCATTTTCAGCCTTTACTCTTAAATAATAAGTTTCATTTGGATTTAAATTGGTAAGTTTATCTATTATCCACTTTATATATATTTCGCTTGAAGTATCAGGCAATGTTAATTTTTGTCCGTAGTTTAAAGTAGTGCCATATTCCAAGGTTATTTTCGTATTTAATCCGTTAGGATTGAAATCAACTTCTATGTAAGTAGAATTATAGTAAGTATTAAATAAGTAAACTCCCGCTATCTCTGGTACTTTTGGGATGTATTTTTTTAAACATATTGCGTAATCTCCTGTCAGACTTGTTGTTTTATTAACTTTGTTAGGATTTGTTAATTTCTTTTTTCTCATTTTAGTTAAACTTTTTAAAGAACCATTTTCAATTTTATTTGGATAGTTTCCCCAGTATGTACTAAATCTTATAAAGTATATACCGGTATTTGGGATAATGAATGCATATTTGAACTGGTCGTAATAATATCCGCTATAAATCAATAAACTATCGTTTTTATCAAATATGCTTGCATAACCATATAGCTGGGAATTATTTCGATTGTTAATTAAAACCATTACCGTATCACCCACATTTCCATAAAACTTATAATAATCAACATCATTTTCAGGATTTATTGAAGCGATCAAAGAATCACCGATTTCAATTAAATTTGCTTGGCTGGCAGTATTATTGGGCTCCACTTCAGTATATTTGCCTATTGAGAAATAAGCATCGCTTGAATCAGAGATTGTAGAATCCTGAACATTAGTAATTTTAATCCTGCAGAATTTAGAAGGTGAATTAGGAACCAACCAGTAAAAACTCCCTAAGTTTGCCGAAATGTTCGAGACTATAATGTTCCATGATGTATCACCATTAATTGTGTATTCAATTTTGACATATTCAATGTCGGAACTTGTCCACTTAATTTCTTTAATTGTATTAATCTCCCATTTTTCATTCCCATTAGGAGAAATTACAATAACTGAATCTGCAAAAACTGTTGTATCTTTTGTCTGTTTTCCAAATTCGTTAGATGACAAAGAAAAAAACAAAGTAATAAAAATTAGACTGATTAAATAAAAATATTTCATCTTGGTACCCCTTTATTAATTATAAAGTTTTTAAAATATTTGGACAAAATGTATATTCCTTTTACTATTTTACCAGTATTAATTT
>JBJKQE010000304.1:0-18162 GCA_046705645.1 Ignavibacteriaceae bacterium
AAAAAAACAGATATGTTATATTGACTTTGCCTATAGGGGAATTTGTAAATTGAATTCCATCCTTTTTGCGCAAATCCATTCGATTGTAAAAGTAAATAAAGTACTATAAATACGAATAATTTTTTCATCATTTCTCCCTATTTTAACAATATCATTTTTCTTACTGAAGAATAATTTCCTGTATAAATTTTGTAGAAATAAATTCCACTCGAAAGATTACTTCCATTAAACTCAACCTTATAACTACCAGCTGGTTTGTCTTCATTTACAATCGTTGCTATTTCTCTCCCGAGCATATCAAATATTTTTAACGAAACATGTTCCGGCTGCGATATATCATATTCTATTTTTGTAATCGGATTAAATGGATTTGGATAGTTTTGATATAAATTGAAATTTGAAGGCAGATTTAAAGTTGTAAATCTCCATTCCTGAGACCAATAACCGTATCCAAGTGAATCAATGGTTTTAATCCTCCAATAATATTTGGTGGAATAAGCTAATGAATCCATTTTCATTGCTGTATCTTTTATTCCATTATAATTATTGAGTAAAAATTTAAAAGTTGAGTCGGTTGAGAATTGCAGACCATATGAAGCTGTTGATGGAGCTTTAGCCCACCTCAGCTCAATGCCAAGTGGAACTCCAATTGAATTGTTTATAGGATAATAAGGATTCGAAATTGCAATGGGATTAGCTGTCCTAAATTGAAAAACCTGTGACCAAAATTGGTATTGGTTAATACCATTGCTACCAGATGTCTGCACCCGCCAATAATACTTTGTAGAATTATCCAAAGAATCAACATTTTTGACTGTATCAGTCAATCCTGTATATTTTTTAGAAATGTTCTGAAAGGTTGAATCTTTAGAAATTTGTAGTGAGTATGTGACAATTCCGTTTATTTTCGACCATTTTAACTGCACGTTCCTAGGAATTCCAGATGAATAATTTTTGGGGAAAACCGGTATAGAAGTTTTTCCCAAATAGGTGGAATCAACTATCGAGTTACTTTTAAAAATCCCGCCGTATTCTGTACCCGCATAAAGATAACCGTCTTCTCCGATAGTCAAGGCATTTACAACAGTATCTTTCAAACCTACATTTATCGCATTCCACGAATAACCATCATTAGTAGAAACAAAGGCACCATCATTTGCAGTTCCGATGTAAATGTTGTTGTTAGATGAAATGGTAATGCATAATATATTATTTGATGGTAGAGACCCGCTGACATTAGTCCAGCTTGCGCCATTATCTTTTGACATAAGTAATCCATTCGCGCTTGCTGCAAAAACTTCATTATTTGTATTCCACGCAAAATCCCTGATCTCAGGTGTTATTAATCTATCACCTACCCACGTTTGACCGTAGTCAGTTGAACGGATCATGTCATAACTATATTTGTCACCCCAAATACCAGGTAAAGCTTGATATGTAGTATCATTCTTTACACAACCAATAGCATTACCTTTATTATTTATTTTCAAAGTTATTACATTATGTTTATCCAAACCATAAGTACCAGGGATGGTGAATACTTTACTCCAAGCATTTCCCCCATCAGTAGATCTATCAATTTCTCCAGAAACTTGGTCATTTCCAAGTCCTCCTGCTAAAATGATATTTCCAGATTTAAAAAGACTAAAAGCACTCAGTCCATATAGCACTCCGAAATTTTTATAATTCGAAATATATGACCATGTGTTCCCATTAGTTTGAGACTCTTCCAAGGCTCCTCCAAAAGCTGCTAAAAGATTTCCGTTTGGAGTTGCACAAAGATTTTTAATTGGTGACAAACCCGGAGAAGCTTTATAATAGGATTTACCGCCATCTAATGAAACAAATGGCCCTGCTGATTTAGCTCCGGCATAAATTTCACCGTTCTCATAATGGATACAAGTTATCTGCGAAGATGCCCCTGGAAATCCGTTATTAGAGATTTGCCAAGGCCCTGCTAATGAATTCGATATAAAAATGCCTTCATTTGAACTTCCAAGATAATATTGACCATTACCATTATAGGATACACAAGATATACCTGGCGAAAAGGTAATCTTGTTCCAGCTTAATCCATTATCTTTAGAAATCAAATAATAATCATAATAGTTATAGTCACATAACAGGATATCATCATCAACCGGGTTAATATAAATTAAGTTACCTTCCCATTGTTTCAACCCCTGCCATGAAACTCCATTGTTTCTAGTTACATATAGGGAGTCAATATATAAATAAGGATTGACAGAATATTTGTTTGCATAAACATATCCTAAGGAGTTAACAGCTATATTGGATGCTCCAACAGAACTAATTTGTGTCCACGATTCCGCATTATCTGTTGACTTATATACATTCTCGTTAGTCGCCGCAGCCAGTATCCCATTACTGCTAATAGCAACTCTTACAACCATGGTAGAACCTAAAACAATTCCGTTGTTTTGCTGAGTCCATGTTAATCCGTTATCTGTAGAGCGATAGACCCCGTTTTGCGAACCTATATAAACATATCCATCTTCTGAACAAACAACATTGTTAGGATAAAAATTTTGGGTAAGTGAAATTGACGTCCAACTACTACCCCCGTTTGTTGAGCGGTATAGAGTAGCATTATTGTTTATTGCAAACAAATAACCGGACTTAGATATTGTTACATTCTGGCAAGCAAGCCCTGGTACTCCCGCAAAAGACCAATGTTCGCCACCATCTGTTGATATTCCTGTTCCGCCATTGTTGTCTCCAGCTGCAAAGATATTGTTATTTCTTGCAGCTATGGAAATAATATTTTTATTATAAATGAAAGGAAATTCAGACTGTGACCAAAAAGATGTCTGCCCATTTAAAGTTTGGGTGATTATGAAAACTGATATCAATACTAAATATGACTTTGATGAGTTATACATATATTACACGCCTCCCTTGTTAGTTAAAGAAAGCACCTACCTTTTTACCATTATTGTCCAATATCTCACTATTTTAATAAAATCATTTTCTTTACCGAAAAGTAATTTCCTGCCTGGAGTTTATAGAAATAAATTCCGCTTGCTAGTCTGTTACCATTAAAATTAATTTGATAGCTCCCTGCTTTTTTAAATCCATTCACTAAAATTTCTTCTTCTTGTCCCAACGAATTATATATTTTTATTAATACATAACTATCTTTCGGTATATCATATTTAATTGATGTTGAAGGATTAAATGGATTGGGATAATTCTGTTTTAATGAATATGCTTTAGGTAAACTACCTGTTGAATGAATTCCGGTTACACCAGCCCACGAAAAGGCTAGTGAATACAAATAGTCTGAATATGAAAAACTATTAACTGCCTTAATTCTATAGGAGTATTCATTCGAAATTACATTAGTTGTATCCGGATCCGCATCTACAAAATAGCCTCTTCCTTTGGAGACTTCTCCAATTTTTTTATAATCAACAGTATCGCAGCCGCCTTTTCTTTCAATAATAATACTGTCCGCATTATTTGTAATATTATTCCAAGTAATAAAATTTGCTTGCGTGGTAGAGTAAACATTCAAATTTATAGGTTTCTTTAATAAAGTTGAGAAGGTGTTGTACTTTGAAAAGGATGAAAAACCTCCAATAGAATCCGTATTATTAAAGCTTAGAATTCGCCAAAAGTATTTAACACCATCTGTTAAAGAATCAAAGCTAATTGTAGTATCTGTTAATGTGGAGTCATTATAAATTGGATTTTCAAAGGTGGAGTCCCTAGATATTTGCAAGTGAAAAGATTGAGCAAATTTATTTTTATTCCATTGCAGGTTTACAACCGTATCTCTTATTATATCACCGTTAGGAGGATAATCAAGAACAGAAACAAACGGCTTATAATAAGATGAATCCATATCAAATCTAAATGCTCTATAATTCCAAACATTTTGAGATAAAGATAGTTCGAATACTTTGGAATCTTGAGGTGTTGCTTCAGTAACAGCCGGATAGCCGGTTCCCCAGCCTATGATATAATTACCATTTTTCAATCTTTGTACATTACCCATTGCAGCTGAATACTCATCAGGTGAATTTATAAATTGCCAGACTAATTCTGCAGTATTGTTAACTTCATCCAATTTATATTCAACTGCTCTTGAAGATTGTTCCGCCCAGTGAAGATTTCCATCATCAAATAACGTAATATCACCGTTTGATAATCTTCTTATATCGTGCTGGTGAGAAAATCCAACACTATCATTTATAAATTGGAACTGATTATTTTTACCACCTAACCGCCAGATTATATCTCCGGTTTCTCTATTAATTTTGGTAATCTCGTCTAAATGTCTGCTCGAAATTAGGTAATTAGTATCAGCATCTAATTCTATGGCATTTGCATGTACATAATCTATTATGTTGTCTTTTAAGTTAATATCTTCTGCAGCATCTGTTATTTTAAAATGATCCCAGCTTCTCCATTGAAAAACAACATTTTTACTATGATCAAGTTCTTGTATAATATTTCCAGTTACTATTGCACTTGTATCTCCGCCGGATACAATTTTGCTCATATCTACCTTTTCATAATCCTGACCTATAATTAAATAATCACCGTTTGGTAAAATTTGAAGTTCATGAAAATCAGTGGGGTAACCGTTACCGCAATAAAAACTGTCCACAATGGAAAAATTGTTGTTCATACCGTAAAAGTATCCTACTCTGCTGTCAAAATATGTAATCAGTCCATTTGGCTGAAGTTTAAAATCTATACAGAAATTTCTCATTTTTTTATAATAGAAAGGTTTACCAGTATTATCCAGTATTAATAGATATGGTGAACCACCATTTCCACCTGGTATAAATGCAGTTGGATCAAAACTAGCCATAAAGATATAGCCTGAACTAGGATATGACGAATTTGTAATAAAGATTTGAGGGAAATTATTAGGTAAACTGGAATTTGAATTGTATATCTTTTGTATTGTTGATCTAGCCTTTATGTCATAATTATTAATGTTTTTATTAATTTCACTTTCAATTTCCTTAAGTAAAAACGGTTTTATAATTTTATAAGAATTCATTGATGACTTGGAAATTAAGAAGTTAAATTTACACTCACCTATTTCAATACCTCTAATATCTTTGACACCTGGTTTTAAATCTACCGTAACAAGTTCGCCTGCATAAAATTTCTCATATGGATTATAAATTATTGTCCTTTTGTCATTTGATAATTTTATAAAACCTACATGCAGCCCGCTAAAAGATCCTTTAACTACTAATAAATTTGAGTTAATGGTAGACGGTATTAAAATATTCTTAGTTCTAAAAATAATATTAGTGCTAGAAGAATTCATTTTACTATTAGGAACCGGCGATAAATAAATTATATTTTTATTTGATTGTGAATAACCAATAAAGTTTGACAATAATATTCCCATTATGGAAAACATAAATAATTTCTTCATTTTATTCCCGTATGGATTGAAAAATATATCCAGATTTGTATAATCATTTTAATATCTTTGATGAAGATTCTATGCATAAAATTTTAATAATTTAAATTTCTGATCGTTATCTCCCGTGTTTCAATTTTTAGAAGCAGGGAAATTTTTTGAACAAAAAATTTAAATCCCTTAACTCAAAGCAAAGCCCCTGAAAGATGGTTTTTTATTGACTATTTAACAAAATATTTCAGAATTCTTTATAGATTTTATTAAAAATAAAAGATCAATGTTTTATATAATTCTATAATATTTCTGCTAAAATTTAACTTAATAGACCTCTAAAAGCAAGCGAATAGATTTAACTAAAAAATTAAATTTTTTATATCAGTTTTTAATAATAATTGATAAAAATGAAATGTAATTTTTATAACTAATTAATTTATATTGCATAGCAATTAGAAATAATTAATTCAAATTGATCCGGGAAGTAAATATGATTGTTCATAAAGATTGTGTCTTTTTCAAAGGCGATGTTCCGTGCAAACCACATAAGGAATTTGGATATCATTGTGATGATTGTCCATCCTATACAAAAATTTCAGAAAAAATATTAATAATAAAACTGGGTGCAATAGGAGATGTAATTAGGACAACACCTTTATTAAGAGAATTAAGAGAAAAATTACCTTATGCACATATAACCTGGCTTACATACTCACCGGATATATTAAGTTCAAATTGGGTTAATAGGATATTAAATGTTTCTGTAGAAAATATTGAGCTTATTAAAAATATTGAATTCGATTGGCTAATAAATCTAGACAAAGATGCTTTGGCAATTTCCTTGGCTTCATCAATTAACGCAAAGAAAAAATCCGGGTTTACTATAGATGAGTTTGGACATGCTGAGCCAATCGGATCAAAGGCAGAAGAGCATAAATGGATTACAGGATTATTTGACGACTTAAATAAAGAAAACACTAAGCATTATGTCCAGGAAATTTTTGAAATATGCGGTTACAATTTTAATGATGAAGAATATATACTTGACATTGTTCCGTCCGAAAAAAACTGGAAAATAGACAGGTCTAAAAAAGTAATAGGTTTAAATACCGGTTGTGGCGGAAGATGGACTTCAAGGCTCTGGCCGACAGAATATTGGATTGAACTAGCTAAAAATTTATTGAAAAGCAATTATGAAGTTATTCTTCTCGGAGGGGAATTAGAAGATGAAAAAAATAAATTAATTCAAAAAGAAAGCGGGGCTAAATATTTTGGATTTTTCCCGCTAAAAATTTTTATGGATTTGCTAAATCAATGCAATACAGTTATAACAGCCGTTACAATGGCTATGCATTTAGCAATCGGTTTAAAAAAGAATTTAATTTTATTCAACAATATTTTTAACAAAAATGAATTTTATTTATACGGCCGTGGAGAAATACTGGAACCCGATTTTAATTGTTATTGCTACTATTCTCCTGTTTGTCCAAATAATTGCATGCAATATTTATATCCCGACAAAGTACTGGAAACAGTTAGGAAAATTTCATAAGATTGAGAACTAGTATACTAATAATATAATTGATACTTATTTTCCGTAATGCGATAATCAGGAACGAGATCCATACCCAAGAAATCAATATAAAAAAATTAAATAATTACATTTGCTTGACTTTTAAAATTTTTTCTGTATTTTTACTCACAAAAATGGAGCTTTTTTAGCGTCGACTTGCTACTGAGGAAAATTTTTAATTAATTTTTATAACCGGAGTAGCAATGGTGTGCCGATTTAGGGATTTACTCTGGTCGGTTTTTTGTTTTTTATCGGAACTTTTAATGCAGGAGATGGTAAATATATTTTGATACATATTTTAAGGTAAGCGACTAACATCAACAAAAAAAGGAAGGCAGCGATGAAAACAGTTAAAGCTAAAATAGACAATCCTTTATCCGATCTTATTAGTGACGATATATATGAACTATTAAATTCACAAGGCTTAATTGACGAAAAATCTGTAAGAGATTATCAAATAAGGAAGAAATTTAAACAATTAAGGGCAAGTAAAATTAGCGCCGGTGATGCGATAGATTCTATTAGGGAAGAATATCCTTATTTGCAGTTTGATACTATTAGAAAAATAGTTTATCAAATAAGCAAGTAATACAAATATATACTTGACAAATAAAAGTTATCGGTTTATATTTCCGATGACTCTTTCAGAGGGTTCTCCCCTGCCCTTTGATGTAAAACGAGTCGAGCCCGGTAGTACCCCCATTACCGGGCTTCATTTTTTAATATTCGGAGTCAATCATGGCAAAAAAAGTTAATAAAAAAAATATAAGAAAAACTAAAAAAACTGCTCTGCCAAGTTTCAGTATTTATTGGGATAAGAAAAATTATTTGTTGCTGGCTGTCGGTATTGCTGTTATAATTATTGGTTTTTATTTTATGTCAATGGGGGCATGGAACAGCTTTCCTTCTTTATTTATTTCCCCAATTTTATTATTGATAGGCTATTTACTTATCCTACCGGCTTCCATTCTTTATATGAAGAAAGAAGAGCCTGAGAATAAAGAAGGACAAGAAATTGCTTCTGGCAAAAGTTAAGGGGAACATTGTTTCCACTCAAAAAAATCCAAACTTGATTAGCCATAAATTAATGGTAGTTCATCAAATTGATCTTAAAGGTAATTATATTGGTAAAAAAGATATAATTGCATTAGACTTAATTGATGCAGGCATCGGGGATACCGTACTTGTAGTTCAAGAGGGTGCTGCTGTTAAACAAATACTCGGGCATAGAGAAGCTCCGGTACATACGATGATAGTAGCTGTTGTTGATGAACTTGAAGTGGGGAGTTAGAATATAAGAGTAAAAGGTATATAGTTTAAATTTGCTTTGATAATATTGTTTAATTTTTTAATGGGAGACTAAAATGTTAGACAATAAGGAAGAGTATAATACGGTCAAAGAGGCCTGTAAAGCACAAACTGCTGGGGAAACTCTCCACGAATTTTATAATGATAAAAGAGATTTCATTTCTTTAAATGCTTGGATCAAATGTAAGGAAGTTAAAAATTTTTTCTATAAAAAGATTATACCTCTCTTACCAAAAGTGGAAAAATATTATTTAAATATTCTAATCAGAAAGGCAACAGCAAGCATCACCGCAAATATGCAGAAGGTTACAGCCGTTATTACTATCAAGAAGGTATTCAAGTTTTATAGAATTTCAAGAGGACCGTTGTTCGAATTAAAAGATCATCTGATAAGTTGTTATGATTTTAAATATATTAATAATGGCTTAAAAGAAGATGGCGAAACATTAATTGAATCCGCAAAGATAACATTAAACGGTTATATTAATTACGTTAGAAAAAAAATTAAAATGTAAGGATTTTAGATGTATAAAGGTATACGGGGACAAAGTGTTTATGTATGGATTTTTCCTAATTTCTTATTTCCTTATACCTAATCTCCCTTTATTTTGAACACACTTACTTATTAAAATAGAAGCATTGAGTAAATTATCATTAAACGAACTAACTTACTTAAATTTACTTCTTTCAGTCGATGGAATCGGTCCGGGGAAGCTGAGGAATCTTCTTTCAAAATTCCGATCAACTAAAAAAATACTTTCCGCCGAATATAAATCGCTGCTTGAAGTCGAAGGCATAAGCACAAATCTCGCTAAAAGGATTCAAGGAAGTAATAAATTTTTTATTGAGACAAAAGAAACAGTCGAAAAAGAATTAGAAAAACTAGACAAAATTAATGCCCAAATAATTACTGTTTGGGATAAAGAATTCCCTCCCATATTAAAAAAAATTTATGATCCGCCGTTAATGTTACATATTA
The DNA here is from genome assembly GCA_046705645.1 of Ignavibacteriaceae bacterium. Classification (GTDB taxonomy): domain Bacteria; phylum Bacteroidota; class Ignavibacteria; order Ignavibacteriales; family Ignavibacteriaceae; genus FEN-1297. The sequence continues at coordinate 9,268 of JBJKQE010000304.1, forward strand.
AAGGTGAATTTATTGAGAAAGACAATTATTCCATTGCAATTGTAGGCACCAGGCAACCGACAAATTATGGAAAAGTGCAAGCCGAAAAATTTTCATCAGATTTAGCAAACCAGGGTATTACAATCATTAGCGGATTAGCAAGAGGAATTGATTCAATTGCTCATTCATCAGCCTTAAATAATAACGGCAGGACAATTGCAGTTATCGGCTCCGGTCTAGATATAATTTATCCTCCGGAAAACATGCGACTTTTTGAAGATATTTCAGAGAACGGAGTTATTGTGTCGGAATATCGTTTAGGTACCAAACCGGATGCTCAAAATTTCCCGAAAAGGAATAGAATTATTTCTGGTCTTAGCATCGGATGTCTTGTAGTTGAAACAGGTTTAAACGGGGGTGCAATGCAAACTGCTGCTTTTGCATTGGATCAGAATCGTGAGACATTTGCTGTCCCCGGAAATATTGGAATAAGGCAATCAGAGGGTACAAATTTATTAATACAGAAAGGCGAGGCAAAACTCGTTAGAACGGCTGAAGATATTCTTGTCGAGCTGGAATTAAAACTAAAACCTGTTGTCGGTAAAAATATTCCTAAACAGAATGTTGAATTAAACTTGTTTGAAGAAAAAATAATAGGAACATTGACAAATGAAGCTTTACACATAGATAAAATTTCCGCACTTACTAATTTATCAACTTCAGATTGTTTGGTTCATCTATTGTCACTTGAATTTAAAGGAATGGTAAAACAGCTCCCAGGGAAAATGTTTGCACTCTTGTAAAAATTATTAATATTTTTTTCTATTCTTCCATAAAAATTTCAATCTCTCTTTTAAGTTTTTCTCCTGTCCGTTTTCAGTTGGATAATAATATTGAGAGTCTTTTAATTCATCAGGCAAGTAATTTTCTAATATAAAATGATTTTCAAAATCATGCGGATATTTATATTCTTTACCGTAGCCTATTTCTTTCATCAATTTAGTTGGTGCATTTCTCAGATGAATAGGAACCGGGAACAACGGTTTATTCTTTACATCTGCGGCAGCCGCTTCCAGCCCCATGTAGGCTGCATTACTTTTAGGAGAAGATGCTAAATAAGAGGTACATTGTGCTAAAATTATTCTTGCTTCAGGCATACCTATTTTATCTGCGGCACCAAATGCAGCTTCCGCCAGTACCAGACCATTTGGAGAAGCGTTGCCAATATCTTCCGAAGCAAGGATAACCAGCCGTCTTGCTATGAATAACGGATCTTCCCCGCCTTCGAGCATTCTCGCCAGCCAGTATAAAGCAGCATCGGGATCACTGCCTCTAACGCTCTTTATAAAGGCCGATATAACATTATAATGTTCCTCTCCTCCTTTATCATATATTATATTCTTCTTTTGTACAACATTTTCCAGAACTTCTTTGCTAATTAAAATAGGACCTGAATTTATTTCTTGAATTACAGCCGCTTCCAATATACTTAATAGCGATCTTGCATCCCCGCCTGAAAGGTAAATCAAAAAATCGACATCTATTTTTTCAATATTAAGAGCAGATAACAGCTCATCATTCTTTAATGCCGAATCAAGAATTGCAGTTAAATCATTTTTTGATAAATCTTCAAGGATATAAACTCTTGCCCTGGATCGCAATGCAGGGATAACTTCAAAGGAAGGATTTTCCGTAGTTGCCCCGATTAAGGTTATTAGTCCGGATTCAACCGAATTTAGAAGAGCATCCTGCTGTGCTTTGTTGAACCGATGAATTTCATCAATGAATAAAATAGTTCTTTTTTCCAATGATTTATTATAAGAAGCTATATCAATTATTCCTCTAATATCTTTTACGCCCGATGAAACAGCATTTATTTGATGAAATTCGGCTTTTGTATGTTCCGCAATTATTTTAGCAATTGTAGTCTTACCTGTTCCCGGCGGTCCCCATAAAATAAATGAGCTTAAAGTATCATTTTCTATCATTAACCTTATCGGTTTGCCTTTGCCCAATAAAGCATCCTGCCCCTTAAACTCGTCAATGGTTTTAGGTCTTACTCTTTCAGCTAAAGGGATTTGCGGAATTTTAAATTTGTTCATGGAAATTAAAAAATAAACTAAAGAAATATGAAATTATTTTTGTATAATCTTAATTGTTTTTTCACCTTTTTTAATCATACCGTATTTTTCACGGGCAGTTTTTTCAATTTTGGCTGGAATTTTTTCCTGAAGTGAATCAATATCCGCTTTAATTTTTTTATTATCTTGTTTGACATTTGAGATTTGTCCGTTCAAGTTTTTCAGTTGAGATTTTAATTTAAGATATTTTATAACTCCCGAATTATTAAATAAAAGATATATCAACCCTATTAGAATAAAGATGAAGAAAATATAATATTTTATTTTTTTATTTTTTAAGATTGCCATTTAAAGACTTAGTTTTATAATTTTATCTACCAATTCCTCAAATGAAATGCCGACAGCTTTTGCCATTTTGGGTACAAGGCTGGTCGACGTCATTCCGGGCAAAGTATTAACTTCAAGACAATAAGGTTTATAATCATTGCTAACACGAAAATCGAGTCTGCCGTATACGGTACATCCTAAAGATTTAAATGCTTTTATTGATTCCTTTTGCAAATCTGTTAGAACCCAATCAGGTAATTTAGCCGGCACCTCATATTGACTCATTCCGGAAGTATATTTACACTCATAATCATAAATTCCATGTTTGGGTTTAATCTCCAAAACCGGAAGAGGTTTATCTTCAAGAATTCCGACTGTGATTTCATGTCCTTCAACATATTCTTCTATTAATACTTTTTCGGAAAATTCCCTTGCCAACTCAACTGCACCCGCCAATTCGGATTCGCTTTTACATATAGTTAAACCAACCGTAGATCCTTGATCATTAGGTTTGACTACACATGGATAACCGAAATTATTTTTTATTTTCTTTTTTATACCGCTTTCCGGGTCCTCGTTTTCAACAGAAATCCATTTAGGCGTTTTTATTTCATAATGTTTAAATAAAATCTTCGACATAATTTTATCCATTGAAATTGCACTTGCAATTACATTTGATCCGGTATATTTTATACCTCGTAATTCAAGCAGCGACTGAATAGTTCCGTCTTCCCCCCATTTACCGTGCAAAGCAAGGAAAGCTATGTCAACATCATCGAATAAATTTGAATTAATTGCTTCCACATAATTTCGATTTGATATTTGAGTAAAATCTTGCTTCGAAAAAAAGTCATCCTCTTTTTTAGGCTGATTTATCCCATAAGCAGGATCAATTAGAATAATTTCATAGCCCAAAGTTTTTAGAGCATTATAAATTGAAAATCCCGATGATTTGGATACCTGTCTTTCCGGTGATGTACCGCCAAGAAGAAGTGCAACTTTCAAATTTGGTTTAGTCGGCATACATATTTTCTTTCTAACATTTAAACTTTAATTAAAAAATATTTCTTTCATCGACGTCAAGCCCGTAATTTTGCTTTGCCAGGCTAATAAGTTCTTTTATTTTTTCGTATGGTAATTCCTTTGCCCCGCCCAATAATTTTGCAGTAAATAGAATTTGTGCAGAATGCTCGAGCTTTTCCATTTTATTATATGCATCTTTCAAATTTTTCCCCAATGTAACGGCACCGTGATTTTGAAACAGAAATGCCCATGCATAATCAATATACGGCTCCATACTTAAAGGCAGATCATCTGTTGAAGGAGTTGCATATTTGCAAAGCGGAACTTTACCAAGCGTTAAAATAACTTCAGGAAAATAATTTCCGTTTAATCCCTGGCCCAAAGACGCAAAGGCAGTTGCATATACCGGATGACAATGAACCACTGCATTAACTTCCGGTCTTTTTGAATAAGCATATAAATGGATTTTATATTCTGTGGAAATTTTACCCCTGCCGTTCAAAATTCTGCCGGATGAATCAATCTCTAAAATATCATCTTCCGTAACATCACCTTTACGTACGGCAGACCTGGTAATCAAAAAGGTATTTTCGGAAGTAACCATCGAAATGTTTCCATCATATGCGGAAACAAATCCTTTCTCATATACTCTGTGGCAAATATCCACTAATTCTTTTCTGCCTGCCATCGAGCCTCTAATTCTTCCATCAACTTCATATTTATATAACCATCGTATCCGGTTACAAGCGGTGTTTCATTTTTTAAGAAAGATTTTTGAACGGACTTTAAAAGATTCAGAAATTTATTTCCTCTTTTCCGGAAAGCTTTCTTTGCTTCACCATCAAGAAGAATAGTTAATTTTGACGGAATATTTTTTACAGCTATTAATTTTTCAATGCTAATTGCCCCTTTATGCCCTAAAATTTCAATTCTATTAAATGCTTTCTTGTTATTGAAGGAAACATTAAAATATCCGTAGCCGTCGTTTTCAAATTTTACTATTGCTGCGGCAAAATCATCTACTTCACTTTTATAAATAATATCATCTACAACTCCGGTGATTATTTTAATTTCGCCGCCAAAATATCTCAGCAAATCGATCATATGAGTTCCCAGATCACGCAGAGCACCTCCGCCGCTTAACTGTTTGTTAAATCTAAAATTGTTCCCGGGGGTAAAATCAACATTAAAGTTTAAACTTATAGACACTAATTTTCCCAGCATCTGTGCATCAATTAATTCTTTTGCTTTAATTATTAAAGGGTGAAATCTGTGAACATAATTAATTGATAGCAAAACATTATTTTCTTTGCATGCATTAACCATTTCTTCAGCTTGAGAAGAGGTAATGGATAAAGGCTTTTCACATAGAATATGTTTGCCAGCTTTAGCGGCTTTTATTACTTGTTCATAATGGTCGACATTCGCACTTGCAATATAAACTGCATCAATATCGGAGTATAAAAAATCATCATAATCAGAAAACTTATTCGGAATGCCGAACTTTTCGCTTATAAATTTTACTCTTTTCTCACTATTGCTGAATGCAGAATTAAGTATACTTTTTCGTAGTAAGTGTATTGTAGGAATAAATGAAAATTCTGTGAACCTTCCGCAACCTGCTACTCCCCATTTTAATTTTTTCAATGCTGGCTTTTTAATAGTTGTCATTCTTTATCTGATTAATTAAAAAATCTTTAAAATTTACAACCGGTAAAAATCCCGTATAATATTACTAGATTTTTACTATTTTCATTTCTTTTAAGCGCTTCATTAATTTAATTACCGGCGATGAATTCTGCATAATATAAAAATGAATGCTTGGAACTTTATTGTTAATTAATTCTTCAACTTGTTTAGCCGCCCACTCAACTCCAATATCAAGAACCTGTTCCGGTTTCGCTGCATAAACTTCATCAACAAATTCCGCCGGAAGATTTATATAAAAATTTTTGGGAACATTAATAAGATGAGTTTTATTTGTCAATATCTTTAAACCCGGAATTATCGGAACATTGATTCCTTCCTTCCTGCAAAGGTCGACATAATTAAAATAAACATTATTATCGAAAAACATCTGTGTAACAATATATTCTGCTCCTGCGTCTACTTTCGCCTTAACATGACGAATATCCGTCATTAAATTCGGGGCCTCAAAATGTTTTTCCGGATATCCGCTTACTCCGACACAGAAATTGGAAGGTTTCGCATCCAGTAGATTTTCTTCGAGGTATTTACCATTGTTCATACCTACAATTTGTTTAACAAGGTCGACAGCATATTTATTAACACTTTTGCCTTCAGGAATCGGTTTCTGATAGCCGTTATCATCCCCTCTAATGGCAAGCACATTTTCTATTCCAAGGTAACCTAATTCAATAAGAAAATCTTCCGTTTCTTCTCGAGTAAATCCATGTGTTAATATATGTGGTACTGCATCAATATTATATTTATTTTGAATAAGTGCGCAAATACCAAGAGTACCCGGCCTTTTTCTTTTTACTTTCTTCTGAATTCCATGATTAGTTTCCTCATAAACAACTTCTGCAGAGTGACTTGTGATATCAATGAAAGGCGGTTTATATTTAGAGATATCATCAATTACTGCCAAAAGACTTTTTATATCTCCACCGCGTTTTGGCGGGATTAATTCAAAACTAATCTTAGGTTCTTGCGCGCTTGTTAAATGGTCAATTACTTTCATTTTACAATAATTTTAATTTGAACTTTCAAATTTAACATATAAAATATAAATCTACATACCAAATTGGGTACAATTGATTTTATTTTATCTTTTCTCAATAGTTAATAGTTTATTTTTCGAGCTTTCGATTGATTTAAGATCGGTTCTCACCTTTAGGTATTTTCCGTTTAACCACAATTTTGTCATATCCTTATAATGCATACTCATTACGTTTCCCGATTCACCAGTTGTTAGTATAAGTTCCATTTCATCCGGTTTTGAAAAATCATAAATGTACCTCATTACAGGCCCCAGATTATTTTCAAATTCACCATTTTTAAAATTAGGAAATTTTTCCAGGCCAATAGTAAATGGATATTCGGTATTAAATATAGTCGTTCCGTCTCCGCCTATTTCAAACGGACCGATATCTACTATTCTGTCGATTACAGAAGAATACCCGCTAAAAGCATGTTTAAATATAACATAATGAAGATCTCCCCATTGCCAATAGGTCGGATCTTTACCTAGTTTATTTTCCAACTCTGTTATAGCATCTACCAGACTTTTTCTAATAGTTTCATCCCTATTTTCTATTTTAGAAGTCGAAGGATCATCAAACCAGCTGCTGTTTGGATTATCCATTAATTGAATTATTGTCCTTAAAGGTATGTTCTGAACGAAAACATATTCATCATAAAGTTCATTTCCCATCTTTGAAAGAAAAACATTTTGAAATAAATGTTTTAAGAATTCGGAATATATAGCAGCAGCCTGGCTGTACTGATCAAGATTGAAATCCCATTTTTTTAAAAGCTTCAAAGAAATTTTTAAATTAGTATCGGTAACATTAATCCCGTTAAAAGCTCCTAAAATATACTTTGTCAAATTTTTTGCATAAGGAGATACAAAATCCATCTGATATTTTTTAAAATCATTTACAGAGTGTTTCTTTTTAGAATTTATAAGCTCATTAATCCGTTCAATCCTGGAAGTAGGTTCCCACATATTTGTAATGTAATATTTAAAACTTTCTACGGTTTTATTATTGGCAGAGGCTATATAATTATCCGGCGGATTAAAAAGACTTGGCAATTCATTTTGAGGGACAAATCCTTTCCAGTCATATTTATCTGTAGTTCCGTCATATATAAATGAAGGAGTATTATTATTTCTAATCGGCAGTCTGGCTCCGAAAAGATATCCTATATTTCCGTATTTATCGGCATAAACGAAATTCTGTCCGGGTACGCTGTAAGTTGATAAAGCATCTTTAAATTCATTCCAATTTTTTGCTTTATCAATTTTGTAAAATGAAAGGACTTCATTGCTAACCAGATTACCAAGCCAATGCATACTAATTGTTGCGTTGCTATTATGCTTATTCGGGAAAAGAATTGAATATGTATGTATATTGGAAATGATAGGACCATGATCCGTATACTTAATTTTATAAAAAACATCCGAAGAATCTTTTACTCTTATAGTATCTTTAATAATATTTAAATTATTCCACTTGTTATTATAAAAATATTTAGTCCCCGTTGAATCCAGCTTCTCCAGATAAAAATCCGCATCATCTTCCATAATATTGGTAAGCGCCCATGCAACAAAATTATTTTTTCCTATAATTACGCCCGGTACTCCCGGGAGAGTAAAGCCGGTTACATTCATGTCGTTAGTATTAATTGATGCAACATACCATCTGCCGGGTGCACTAAAAGCAAGGTGAGTGTCATTTGCAATAATAGGTCTGCCGCTTGCAGATAATTTATCGTTTACTACCCAGTTGTTTGATCCGATATGCGTACCGGTCCAGCCCATAAATTGTCTGAATGCTTTATCCGTATTCATAAATGAAGAGCTTATTTTATTAAATTTTTTTAAGTATGCAGGTATAATGAATGGTCCGTTTTCGGGATATTGAGGAATTATATCTTTTACTTTATCCGTACCAAACTTTTGAATTAAATCAATATACGCAAAATCCGTCCACCAGCTAATGTTTAATTCCCATGCCATCATTCTCCCTATTTCCAGACAATTTAAAGGTGTCCACTTTTCCGGATTATAATCCAAGACATCAAATTCAACGGGATATTTTCCCTTTGCATTTTTAATATAAAGATTTACACCGTTCGAATAAGCTTTTAATAATCTCAAAGATCCCGGATCTAATTGAGTTAATAAATTCTCTGCCGTTTTTCTTATTCCTATAGTCATGAACATTTCATCAAATGGAATTGTCTTCGTTCCTAAAATTTCACTAAGCCTTCCTTCTGCAGCTCTTCTAATTAAATCCATTGTAAACAGTCTATCCTGTGCATGAACATAACCCAAAGCAAAAGCGGCATCTTCATCTGAATTTGCGATAATGTATGGTATTGCCGTACTATCCCTGTATATTTTAATATTGCTTCCAATTTCGCTTGAAAATTTTAGTCCGGAATAATTAGGTACCGTAGATTTCAACATCCTGTAAAAAATAAAGCCTCCGACAACACCTATAATTATTATAGTCGCTAATACTCCGATTAAAATTTTAAGCCACTTCTTCATAGACATGTTTATTGTTTATTTAAATATAACCAAAAATATTTTAACGGATATACGAAAAAATGTTAACAACAAATTCCTTTTTATATAATTGGAGATACAATTTGCACTATTATTTATATCTTTTATTATATTTGTAATATTTCAAATCTATCCGGGGAGGAATTATGCAAATAGGAATAGTCGGTTTGCCGTTTTCAGGTAAATCAACATTATTTCAAACGATTACCAAAACTCATCTTGATC